>NZ_BSPB01000018.1:0-68599 GCF_030160815.1 Hydrogenophaga electricum
GCTGGGCACGCTGGTCCAGCACCTTGAGCAGGATGATGACCCAGGTGGTCAGCGACATGATCAGCAGCACGGCGGCCACGCAGCGCGTGACGGCATCTCCCTGGGTCCACACGTGGGCCAGGCCGGAGGAGGCGAAATTGGAGTCCATGGCAAACAATCTAGAGAGGAAAGAAAAAGCGGGAAGCCGGGCGGTCAGTCGTCAAGCTTGAAGGTCAGGGGCACCACCACCGAGAGCGGTTGTGGCACGCCGTCCACCGAACCTGGCCGGAACTTCCAGCGACGGACGGTTTCCAGGGCCGCCTGGTCAAGCCGGGGGTAACCGCTGGAGGTGCTGACTTGAACTTGGCTGGGGCTGCCGTCGACCTCCACGAAAACGCGGAGCCTGACCACACCTTCCTCCCGCATGCGCCGCGACAGGGCCGGGTAGGTCGGTAACGGGTTTCTGAGATAGTCCGGCGTCTCGGAAGGCAGCACGATCTTGGGGGGCGCGGGCGGAGCCGGGGGCGCTGGCGGAGCGGGCGGCGCAGCCACCACCGGGGCCGGCATCGGCGGTGGCGCCACCGGGGCGGTGTCGGGGGCCGGATCGGGGCTGGCCACCGGCTGCGGCTGCGGCTGAGGACGCGGTGGCGTGGGTTCGCGACGCTGCGGCTGGGGTTTCGGCGGCGGTTCGGCGGGGGGCGGGGGAGCCACTTCGGGCCGTGGCGCCTCGATGACCTGGCCCAGCACTTCAACCGGGATGACCAGTTCCACCGCGCGGCGCAGCAGCCCCGATTGCAGCGCCCACAGCCCGCCCACATGCAGCACGACGACTACGCCCACGATGAACAGGCGGCGGTGCTGCGGGGAGAGTGATGGCTGGGGCTGCTCAAGCACCAGAGGCAATGAGGGGGCGCTGGCGTGGGTCATGAAGGCGGAAGGCGGTCAGGGGCTGTCGTTGGTGAAGATCAGGTGCGCAGCACCCACCACAGCGCACCCACTATCAGCGCGAGGCTGCCACCGAGAAAGGTCAGGCTGGTCAACATGCGTGTCCTCCTTCGTCGAGAGTGGTACCGTGATGATGCGATTATAAATGCGAATTCATCGCATTCGCGGTCATGTTGAAAATTGATGCAAGTGCCGGCGCACCAGGAACGCTCCTCAGACCAGCAGTTCGGGGGTGGCCTGGCCGAGATCCCGGCAGCCGCACAGGGCCATGGCCATCTCCAGCTCGTCGCGCAACAGGCGGATGACGTGCGACACGCCCTGGGCGCCGCCGTGGGCGAGCCCGTGGATCACCGGTCGCCCGAGCAGAACGGCGGAGGCCCCGAGGGCCATGGCCTTGAGCACGTCGGTGCCGCGCCGGATGCCGCCATCCACGAGCACGGGCACCGCTCCCCGGACCGCGTCCACCACGGCGGGCAGGCGTTCGGCGGTCGGTGTCACCGTGTCCAGCGTGCGGCCGCCATGGTTGGAGACCACGATGCCGGCAACCCCGTGTTCGAGGGCTTCTCGGGCATCGGCGGGGTGCGTGATGCCTTTGAGCAGCACAGGCAGGCGCGTGTGGGCGCACAGCCAGTCCACGTCGGCCCAGGTCAGTGCGTGCGCGGATGCGTGGTCGAGCACGGAGCCGGGGTGGGTGGCGGCCGGCGCCATGCCCGCCAGATTGACGGCTGCCACCCCCGGAGGCAGGCGGAAACCGGCGCGGCGTTCGCGATCGCGTGCACCGCTGACAGGGGCGTCGACGGTCAGCACCAGCGCCTCGTAGCCTGCGGCCTCCACCCGGCGCACCAAGGCCTGGGTGAAGGCCCGGTCCGGCTGGATGTAGAGCTGGAACCAGAGCGGGCCCCGGTCCGCGTCGCCGAGCACCAACTGGGCGACCTGCTCCAGGGGCACATTGGCCTGGGTGCTGAGCACCATGCCGGCGCCCAGCGCGGCGGCGGCCAGTGCCGTGGCCAGTTCGCCATGGGGATGGGCCAGGCGCTGATGTGCCATCGGGGCGACCAGGATCGGGTGGGCCAGGGTGCGCCCCAGCAGCGACAGGCGGGTGTGCCCGCCGCTCAGGGGCTGCAGGACACGCGGTGCCAGCCGGAGACGCTGCCACGCGGCTGCGTTGTCGCGCAGCGTGATTTCGTCGGCCGCACCGCCGTTGAAGTAGGCCTGCGCCTGGGCGTCCAGCACCTGGCTGGCGCGGGCCTCGTGGTCGGCCAGCGACACCAGACCGTCGAACACATTGCCGGCCGTTGGCGGCGCCGCTGCGTGGGGGCGCTCGCTCATGTGTCTGCCCACATGCGCAGGAGGTTGTGGTAAGTGCCGGTCAGCGCGGTGGTTTCGGGGCTGTCCCCTTCGCGCTGGCGCAGCTTCAGCAGGTTCATGTCCAGGTCGTAGAGCAGGCGCCGCTGCTCGTCGCTGCGCACGCGGCTCTCGATCCAGAAAAACGAGGCGAGTCGCTCGCCCCGCGTGACCGGTGTGACCTGGTGGACGCTGGTGCCCGGGTAGAGCACCAGATCGCCGGCCGGCAGCTTGACGCCCCGGGTGCCGTAGGTGTCGCTGACGGTCAGTTCACCGCCGTCGTACTCGTCCGGGTCGGACAGGAAGAGGGTGCACGAAATGTCGGTCCGCACCCATTGCTGGTCGGCGCGCGAGTGCAGGATGGCGCCGTCCACATGCGGGCCGTAGGTATTGGCATTGCCCCCGTAGCGGTTGAACAGGGGGTTGAAGATCTTGCGCGGCAGCGTGGCCGAGAAAAACAGCGGATCGCGCTGAACCGCTGCCAGGACCAGCGCCCGCAGCGTCTGGGCGGCGGGGCTGTCCTGGGCCAACTGGTGGTTGTGCTTTTGGGCGAGAGCCTGTCCCCCCGCGCTGCTGCGCCCGTCGATCCAGGGTGCCTGCGGTGCTTGCAACAGCGCACGGGCCTGTTGCAGTTCCGCTGGGGTCAGGATGCCTTTGAGGTGCAGCAGCATGGGGAGGTCAGAACAGCGTCTTGAGCGTGACCTGGACCTTGCGGGCCTGGCCGGGCACGTAGAAACCGCGGTACAGGGAGTCCGCGTAGAGCTTGTCGGTCAGGTTCGTGATGTTCAGGCGGACCGAGGTGTTCTCACTGAAGCTGTATTCGGCCATGGCGTCCACGGTGGTGAAGGCCTTGGCGGTGACGTGGCGGGCCCCTTCGGGGTTTTGCTCGCCGCGGTAGTTCAGGCCCATGCCCAGGCGCAGTTGCGGCAGCACCAGGTAGGTGGTCCAGAGGCTCGCGCTGTGTTTCGGGGTCAGGCCCGGGCGATCGCCCTTGACCTGGGCGCCGGTGCCGGTGGCGCTGAGGGCCACGTTGCTCTGGTCGATGCGCGCACTCGGGATCCAGGTGTGGTTGTAGAACAGCTCCCAGCGGGGCGTGATGCGACCCGCGAAGTTGAACTCCATGCCGGTGGCGTGCCGCTTGCCGGAGAGCAGCATCTGGCTCGCGGCCGTGTCGGTGTCGGTGTTGCGTTCGTTGTACTTCTCGCTGCGGAACAGGGCGACGCCCAGCGTGCCGCGGTTGTCGAAGACCTCGAACTTGCCACCGATTTCGACGTTGCGGCTCTTTTCCGGCGGCGTGTTGGTCAGCTTCGAGTTGGCGCTGCCGGGATCGGCGCAGGCGTTGATGCTGTAGCCGTAGGTGTCGCCGGAGGTGTTGTACGACGTGCCGACGGACGCGTAGTAGGACGCCTGCTCGCTGGGCTGGAACAGCACGCCCAGGCGCGGGCTCCACAGGCCTTCGTCGATCTTGAGCTTGCGCACGGGGTCGCAGGCATTGGTGAGGTAGGTGGAGGTGAAGTTGTCGTAACGCAGCCCACCGACCAGCTTGACGGTGTCGGTCACGGCGAGCGTGTCCTGCGCGTAGAGGCCGACGTTGGTGGTCTTGAACTGGTTGAGCACCGGTGCGGGGCGCATCACGCCACTGACGGCGCCGTCGTCGGGGTTGCCGACCGTGGTGGTCAGGCCGGAGGCTTCGCCGGCATAGCTGTTGTTGCGCTTGGCGTCCTCGATGCTGAGATCGACACCGGCCACGAGGTCGTGCTTCTTGCCCAGCAGTTCGAACTTGTTGGTGAAGTCGCTTTGCACCTGGGTCAGATCGCTCGTGCCGATGCGGCCCTTGGGCGTGCGGCTGATGACCGTGCCCGGATTGAGGTTGTCGATCGTGGTGCCCTGTGCGAACCGGACCACGCTGGCCCAGAGGTCACGCTCGTAGCGGCCATGGCGCACGGTGGTCTTGAGTTCGCTGTCGCGGTCGAAGCGGTGCTTGTGGCTGAAGTTCAGGTAGGTGGTCTCGGTGCGCAGATAGTCGCTGGCCAGGCCGTAGTAGCGGTCGGCCGGCAGCGACGGCACGATGGCGCCGTCGGCCAGGAACCACGGGTGGTTGTACAGCGGCGTGCTGTCGGTCTCCAGGTGGTACAGGCCGACCGAGAACTCGTCCTTGAGCCCGATGCCCCAGCGGTAGGTGGGTGCGATGCCTTTCTTGTCGACCGACATGCCCTTGTTGTCGGCGTCGTGGACCAGGGCATTGATGCGCAGGGCGGCGTCATCCCCGGTCTTGATGTTGAAGTCGCCGGTCAGCCGCACCTCTTTGCCGGTGCCAATGGTGGTGTTCACCTCATGGCGGTCCATCAGGAACGGCTGTTTGCTGACCTGGTTGACCACCCCGCCGGTCGAACCCTTGCCGAAGAGCATGGAGGCCGAGCCCTTGAGCACTTCGACCCGGTCGAGGTTGTAGGTGTCGCGCTCGATCAGGGGGGCGTCGCGCATGCCGTCGACGTAGATGTCGCCGGCCTGTCCGAGCGAGAAACCCCGCAGGCGAACGTCTTCCTCGCCCGTTTCGCCGGCCTGGAAGGTGACGCCCGCGGTGGCCTTGAGCACGTCGCGGAAGTCGTCGAGGTTGCGGTCGTCCATCAGCATTTCCGTCATCACGGTGACGGTCTGCGGGATGTCGCGCAAGGCCTGCTGCCCCTTGCCGATGGTGGTCTGGGTGGCGCGCAGGGTGCTTTTGCCCTGGATTTCCTCGGGGTCAGCCTGGCCCCGTACCGTCACGGTCCGCAGAACGGTGTCGGTGCTGGGTGTGGTTTGCGCCAGGGCGTTCAGCGAGCCGGCCAGCAGCATGGCGCCCAGGGGCAGCACCACGGCACTGCTGGGCAAGGACGGCGTTTCCACGCGGGGGGTGAGGGCGGCGCCGGTGGCGCGGCGTTTTTGGGGGTGTCTGGACATGGTTGCAGTGTGGAAGGAGCGGGGACATGGCTGGCTGCAACGCAAGGCGTGGTGGCTGGCTGGGGCGCTCAAAATGTAAAGCTAATACAAACTATTCGCAATGAAATGTGATGCAATGAGCTTGCGCTGTTGCATGGCAGCAAAAATCTATGGGCCTCATAGTGACTATCAATTCTTGCAATTGATAGATATCGGCTATGATTGACCCCGTTGCAGCGTTTCAGCGCTTCCCAACACCCGTTTCATCCACCAAGCAAGGAAACACCATGTCCCTGATCAATACCCAAGTCCAGCCCTTCAAGACCCAGGCTTTCCACAACGGCAAGTTCATCGAAGTCTCTGACGAAAGCCTCAAGGGCAAGTGGTCCGTGCTGATCTTCATGCCGGCCGCCTTCACCTTCAACTGCCCGACCGAAGTGGAAGACGCTGCCGACAACTACGCCGAATTCCAGAAGGCCGGTGCCGAGGTCTACATCGTCACCACCGACACCCACTTCTCGCACAAGGTCTGGCACGAAACCTCCCCCGCCGTGGGCAAGGCCAAGTTCCCCCTGGTCGGCGACCCCACCCACGTGCTGACCAACGCTTTCGGCGTGCACATCCCTGAAGAAGGTCTGGCGTTGCGCGGCACCTTCATCATCAACCCCGAAGGCGTGATCAAGACGATGGAAGTGCATTCCAACGAAATCGCCCGCGACGTCGGTGAAACCCTGCGCAAGCTGAAGGCCGCCCAGTACACCGCCGCCAACCCCGGCCAGGTGTGCCCGGCCAAGTGGAAGGAAGGCGCCAAGACCATCGCTCCGTCGCTGGAACTGGTCGGCAAGATCTGATTCTGATCTCCCCCCTGCGCCGCTGACGCGGCTTCCCCCCTCCCTGGCGCGGCTTGCGCCGCTGGGAGGCGGGACGGCACCTGTGGCCCGGCCAAGCCGGTTCCACGGTGCCCCTCGGTGAAGGATTTCTTTCCGCTTGCCTGGCAGTTCCGCTGCCTCATGGGTTTGTTCGCAGGCCCATGCACCAGCGGCCTTCCGCAGCACCTTATTTCCTTTCAAGGAGTTCACCATGCTCGACGACACGATGAAGACCCAGCTCCAGACCTATCTGGGCATGCTGCGCCAGCCGATCCACCTGATCGCTTCGCTGGACGACAGCGAAACCGCGCGCGACACGCGCGGCCTGCTGCAGGACATCGCCAGCCTGTCGGACAAGGTCACCTTCGACGAATCGGGCACCGATGCCCGCAAGCCGTCCTTCGTGGTGGCCCGCCAGGGTGAGACCACCGGCGTGCGCTTTGCCGGCCTGCCGCTGGGCCACGAATTCACCTCGCTGGTGCTGGCCCTGCTGTGGACCGGCGGCCATCCGCCCAAGGTCGAACAGGAGGTGATCGACTCGATCAAGTCGCTCGATGGCGACTTCCGCTTCGAGGTCTACATGTCCTTGACCTGCCACAACTGCCCGGACGTGGTGCAGGCGTTGTCGCTGATGACCATCGTCAACCCGAAGATCCAGACCGTGGTGATCGAAGGCGGTGCCTTCCAGGCCGAGGTCGAATCGCGCCAGATCATGGCCGTACCCATGGTGTTCCTCAATGGCGAGGTGTTTGCTTCCGGCCGCATGACCGTGGAAGAAATCGTTGCCAAGCTGGACACCAAGTCGGGCGAGCGCGAAGCCGCCAAGCTCAACGCCAAGGACGCCTACGACGTGCTGGTGGTCGGCGGTGGCCCGGCCGGCGCGGCGGCCGCAGTGTACGCGGCCCGCAAGGGCATCCGCGTGGGCGTGGCTGCCGAGCGCATGGGCGGCCAGGTCAACGACACCATGTCGATCGAGAACTACATCTCGGTGCTGGAAACCGACGGCCCGAAGTTCGCCGCCGCGCTCGAAGCCCAGGTGCGCCACTACGAAGTCGACGTGATGAACCTGCAACGCGCCGAGAAGCTGATTCCGGCCGAAGAGCCCGGTGGCCTGGTGCAGGTGCAACTGGCCCATGGCGGCGTGCTCAAGGCGCGCAGCGTGATCCTGTCCACCGGTGCGCGCTGGCGCAATGTCAACGTGCCGGGCGAGCAGGAATACAAGAACAAGGGCGTGGCCTACTGCCCGCACTGCGACGGCCCGCTGTTCAAGGGCAAGCGCGTGTCGGTCATCGGTGGCGGCAATTCCGGCGTGGAAGCGGCCATTGATTTGGCCGGCGTGGTCGAGCACGTGACGCTGATTGAATTCGCCGACCAGCTCAAGGCCGATGCCGTGCTGGTGAGCAAGCTCAAGAGCCTGCCGAACGTGGAGATCCACGTGAATGCGCAGACCACCGAGATCACCGGTGATGGCAGCAAGGTCACTGGCCTGAAGTACAAGGACCGCGCCACGGGCGAGGAGCACACCGTGCCGCTGGCTGGCGTGTTTGTGCAGATCGGCCTCGTGCCCAACACCGAGTTCCTCAAGGGCACGGTGGAGCTCAGCCGCTTCGGTGAGATCGTGGTCGACGCCAAGGGCCACACCAATGTGGCCGGTGTGTTCGCTGCCGGCGACTGCACCACGGTGCCGTACAAGCAGATCGTGATCGCCGCGGGAGAAGGCGCCAAGGCGGCGCTCAGCGCCTTCGATCACCTGATCCGGCAGCCCGTGGCGATGGCCGAAGCGGTGGCCTGAACGCCGCAGAATCGATTCTCCCGACCGCCCGAAGGCCCTGGATTCCAGGGCCTTTTTTTGTGCCTGTGCCGACACGGTGCGGACCGCAGTGAAAGTTTCGCGTCAGGTGTGCGGGCGTTTGCTAGGGGCTTTCCCTTAAAGCGGCCTAAGGGGCGCGGTGGTGCAATTTTTCTGTAAGCCTGGCTTCTCAGAGTCGCGCCCGTAACGCTGTGAGGACCGCAGACAACGACCCAGAAGACGGTCCCCGGCGTGCAAACGGTGGCGGGTATTCCCGCTGTTCAATCAGCCACACTGAGAGGAGACACATCATGTCAGGCGACAACAACGCGAAGGCCTACTGGTCCGCGACGCTGGGCTTGCTGACCAAGGTTCTGGTCATCTGGTTCGTCGTGTCCTATGGCGCAGGCATTCTGTTTGCCGATGCGCTCAACGGCATCAAGCTGGGCGGCTATCCCGTCGGCTTCTGGTTTGCCCAACAGGGATCGATCTATGTGTTCATTGCGCTGATCTTCTGGTACGCCAAGAAGATGGGCGACATCGACCGCAAGTTCGGCATGCAAGAAGACTGATCAAGAGGGCTATCGCACCATGGAACTTCAAACCCTGACCTACCTTGTGGTGGGTATCACCTTTGCGATCTACATAGGTATCGCCTTCTGGGCGCGTGCCGGAAGTACTTCCGAGTTCTACGTCGCTGGCGGTGGCGTGCACCCCGTGACCAACGGCATGGCCACGGCGGCCGACTGGATGTCGGCCGCATCCTTCATCTCGATGGCTGGCCTGATCTCCAACATGGGCTACGGCGGTGCCGTGTTCCTGATGGGCTGGACCGGCGGCTACGTGCTGCTGGCCTGCCTGCTGGCGCCGTACCTGCGCAAGTTCGGCAAGTTCACCGTGCCCCAGTTCATCGGTGACCGCTACTACTCGCAAATGGCCCGCACCACCGCCGTGGTCTGCCTGCTGGTGGCTTCCACCACCTACATCATCGGTCAGATGACCGGCGTGGGCGTGACCTTCTCGCGCTTCCTGGGGGTGTCGAGCGAAACCGGCATCTACATCGGCCAGGCCATCGTGTTCTTCTACGCGGTGTTCGGCGGCATGAAGGGCATCACCTACACCCAGGTGGCCCAGTACATCGTGCTGATTCTGGCCTACATCATTCCGGCGATCTTCATTTCGCTGAACCTGACCGGCAACTTCCTGCCCCAGTTGGGCCTGGGTTCCGACCTGGCCGGCACCGACGTGGCGTTGCTGGCCAAGCTCGACCAGGTGGTCAAGGACCTCGGCTTCAGCCAGTACACCACCAGCTCGGCCGGTTCGATGCTGAACATGTTCTGCTTCACGCTGTCGCTGATGATCGGTACCGCCGGTCTGCCGCACGTGATCGTGCGCTTCTTCACCGTGCCCAAGGTGGCCGATGCACGCATGTCGGCCGGCTGGGCGCTGGTGTTCATTGCCCTGCTGTACACCACGGCCCCGTCCGTGGGCGCCATGGCCCGCCTGAACCTTTTCGGTACGGTCAATACCGCCGTGGGCCTGGGCAGTGGTCCTGACGGTCAGATGGTCGTGAAGTCCGACGTGGTCAAGGGCAATGCCGACCTGTTTGCGGCCGACGCCAGTCTGAAGTACGAGGAGCGGCCCGACTGGATGAAGCGCTGGGAACAGACCGGCCTGCTGAAGTTTGCAGACAAGAACGGTGATGGCCGCATCCAGTTCTACAACGACGCCACCAAGAACGAAGCCGTGAAGGCCAAGGCCGAAGCCGCGGGCTGGAAGGGCAACGAACTGACGGTGAATGCCGACATCATCGTGCTGGCCAACCCCGAAATTGCCCAACTGCCCAACTGGGTGATCGCACTGGTCGCTGCCGGTGGTCTGGCGGCGGCGCTGTCGACCGCGGCCGGTCTGCTGATGGCCATCTCCTCGGCGGTTTCGCACGACCTGATCAAGGGCGTTTTCAAACCCGATATTTCCGAAAAGGGTGAGCTCTTTGCCGGCAAGGTGGCCATGGCCGTGGCGATCGTGATCTCGGGTTGGCTGGGGTTGAATCCACCAAGCTTCGCGGCGGGTACCGTGGCGCTGGCCTTCGGTATCGCGGCTTCGACCATCTTCCCCGCGATCATGATGGGCATCTTCAGCAAGAGCATCAACGACAAGGGCGCCACCGCCGGCATGCTGGCGGGCCTGTTTGTGGTGCTGTTCTACGTGTTTGCCCACAAGGGGATCTTCTTCATCAAGGGCACCGAGTACCTGGGCCTGGTCGGCGGCAACAATGGCTTCTTCGGCATCTCGCCGGAAGGCTTTGGTACCGTGGGGGCGCTGGTGAACTTCCTCGTTGCCTACCTCGTGAGCAAGGCTTCCAAGCCGGTGCCGGCGCACATCCAGGATCTGGTGGAGTCGGTACGCGTGCCCAAGGGCGCTGGTGGCGCGGTCGCCCACTGAGCGGCGCCTGAACCCTGCCGGACGGCTTCGGCCGTCCGGATCTGACCGCCCCGTTGCCGACGCAACGGGGTTTTTTATGGTGACAATCCTGTATCGACAGTGGGCTGTTGCCAGCCACAGAAACGAGACCGCATGAGCATCTTCATTCTCAACTGGGTATTTCTGCTGGCCTTGGTGCCGGTGGCCTTTTTCTGGCTGCGCCGTGCCTGGCGCATCGTGGTGCGGCGCGATTTTTCCGAGGTGGCGCTGAAGAAGGGCGTACCGCCTGCAGATGCCGAGCGGTATGCGCCGTACGAAATGATCATCAACCTGATCGGCGGTGTCGTGCTGGTTGGCGTGCTGGTGGCCGTGCTCGGCTTCCAGGCTCTGGAGCGCGAGGACTGGATTGCGGTGGCCGGCTCCACGCTGTGGATGAAGCTGTTTCTGTCGTTCGCCCTGAGCCGCCAGGCGCATGGCGGCATTTCGGCGCTCGGGCGCAAGGGCGGGGAGCCCAAGCGCTGAGAGCGCGGCACGCGTTCTTGGTGCCTCAGTAAGCCAGCCGCTCAGGCCGGATTTCCTGCAGGATGGTGGTGGCGATTTCTTCGATCGACTTCGTCGTCGTCGACAGCCAGCGAATGCCTTCGCGGCGCATCATCGATTCGGCTTCGGCCACTTCCATGCGGCAGTTCTGCAGGCTGGCATAGCGGGAATTCGGGCGGCGCTCGTTGCGGATTTCCGAGAGCCGTTCGGGCGCAATGGTGAGTCCGAAGATCTTCTTGCGGTGCGGCACCAGGGCCGGCGGCAGGCGGCGGCGGTCGAAGTCTTCCGGAATCAGCGGGTAGTTGGACGCCTTGAGACCGTGCTGCATGGCCAGGTACAGCGAGGTCGGGGTTTTGCCGCTGCGGCTCACGCCCACCAGGATCACGTCGGAGCTTTCCAGGTCGGTGTTGAGTTGTCCATCGTCGTGGGCCAGCGAGAAGTTGATGGCCTCGATGCGGTCGTGGTATTCCTTGCTTTTGGACACATCGGAGAAGCGCCCGACGCGGTGGTTCGACTTGATGCCCAGTTCCTGCTCGATCGGCTGCACGAAGGTGGCGAACATGTCCAGCATCTTGCCCTGGCACTGCTCGCGGAACACGGCCAGCACGTCCTGGTTGACCACCGTGGTGAACACCAGCGGGCGTTTGCCCTCGATGGTGGCCGTGTGGTTGATCTGCCGCACCGCCTGGTGGGCCTTGTCGACACTGTCCAGAAAGGGCAGCCGGACGCGCCGGATCGCGGTTTCGAACTGCGCCAGGATGGCGTTGCCAAAGGTTTCGGCCGTGATGCCGGTGCCGTCGGAGACGAAGAAGGCAGTGCGGTTGGACATGGTGCGTGCAAGGGATTTCATGAAGGGCGCAGGCATTTTCATGCCCGGCCAGTATCCGCAGAAAGGCCGGATCGGGCGGGGCACCCTACAATTTGGGGATGGGCCGCAAAACCATTATCGCCAAGGCGCTGGCGCTTTTGCGGTCCCTCGAATACAGCCCCCGGCCCCGTTGCCAGACCCACAACAGAACCACAGGTCGGCCACGAGGTGCATGGAGCCCACCGGTTTTTCAACCTTAGGAGTCTTCCCATGTCCAACCTGTTCGAGGCGACCGCTCTGGTCGTGCCCTTCGAAAAACTGCGCATGACCGATGTCGAATCGGTCGGCGGCAAGAACGCCAGCCTGGGCGAAATGATCTCGCAGTTGCCCCAGGGGGTGAAGGTGCCCACGGGCTTTGCCACCACGGCACATGCCTTTCGCGAGTTCCTCAAGTTCAACGGTCTGACCGAACGCATCAGCCAGCGGCTGGCGGCACTTGACACGGAAGACGTGCGCGCCCTGGCCGAAGCCGGTGCCGAGATCCGTGGCTGGGTCGAAGCGCAGCCCTTTCCGGCCGATCTGGAAGAGGCCATCCGCGAAGCCTTTGCCACGCTTGCCGGCGACAACCTGCAGGCCTCGTTTGCGGTGCGTTCGTCGGCCACGGCCGAAGACCTGCCCGATGCATCGTTCGCTGGCCAGCAGGAAACCTTCCTGAACGTGGTCGGCATCGAGGACGTGCTGCACAAGATGAAGGAGGTGTTCGCCTCGCTCTACAACGACCGCGCCATCAGCTACCGCGTGCACAAGGGCTTTGCCCACGACGTGGTGGCGCTGTCGGCCGGTGTGCAGCGCATGGTGCGCTCCGACCTGGGCACCGCCGGCGTGATGTTCACCATCGACACCGAAAGCGGTTTTGAGGACGTGGTCTTCATCACCGCCAGCTACGGCCTGGGCGAAACGGTGGTGCAGGGGGCGGTGAATCCCGACGAGTACTACGTGCACAAGCCCATGCTCAAAGCGGGCAAAAAGGCCGTGATCCGCCGCAACCTGGGCAGCAAGCTGATCCAGATGGTGTTCTCCACACCCGAAGAAAAGGCCGCTTCCGGCAAGCTGGTCAAGACCATCGACGTGCCGGTCGAGCAGCGCAACCGCTACAGCCTGAGCGAGGCCGATGTCGAACAACTGGCGCAGTACGCGCTGGTGATCGAGCAGCACTATGGCCGTCCGATGGACATCGAGTGGGGCAAGGACGGCACCGACGGCCAGCTCTACATCCTGCAGGCCCGCCCCGAAACGGTGAAGAGCCAGTCGGCCGGCAAGACCGAGCTGCGCTACAAGCTCAAGGGCAAGGGGGCCGTGCTGGCGTCCGGTCGTGCCATCGGCCAGAAGGTGGGCACGGGCCCGGTGCGGCTGGTGCACAACATCAGCGAGATGGACAAGGTGCAGCCGGGCGACGTGCTGGTCACCGACATGACCGACCCGAACTGGGAGCCGGTGATGAAGCGCGCCAGCGCCATCGTCACCAACCGCGGCGGGCGCACCTGCCACGCCGCCATCATCGCGCGCGAGCTGGGCATTCCGGCCGTGGTCGGTTGCGGCGATGCCACCGACACGCTCAAGGACGGCACGCTGGTCACGGTGAGCTGCGCCGAGGGCGACACCGGCCACATCTACGACGGCCTGCTGGAAACCGAAGTGACCGAGGTCCAGCGCGGTGAAATGGCCGACGCCGGCGTCAAGGTCATGATGAACGTGGGCAACCCGCAACTGGCCTTCGACTTTGCGCAGATCCCCAACGGCGGTGTGGGGCTGGCGCGGCTGGAGTTCATCATCAACAACAACATCGGCGTGCACCCCAAGGCCATCCTCGACTATCCGGCGGTCGATGCCGACCTGAAGAAGGCGGTGGAATCGGTGGCGCGCGGCCACGCCAGCCCGCGCGCCTTCTACGTCGACAAGGTCGCCGAAGGGGTGGCCACCATCGCGGCCGCCTTCTGGCCCAAGCCCGTCATCGTGCGCCTGTCGGATTTCAAGTCCAACGAGTACCGCAAGCTGGTCGGTGGCAGCCGCTACGAGCCCGATGAAGAGAACCCCATGCTGGGCTTCCGTGGCGCGGCACGCTACATCAGTGCGGACTTTGCCGAAGCCTTTGCCATGGAGTGCGAAGCCCTCAAGCGCGTGCGCGAGGACATGGGCCTGACCAACGTGCAGGTGATGGTGCCCTTCGTGCGCACGCTGGAGCAGGCGCGCAAGGTCACCGAACTGCTGGCGGCCCAGGGCCTCAAGCGCGGCGAGCACGAACTTCAGCTCATCATGATGTGCGAGATCCCGAGCAACGCGGTGCTGGCGCACGAGTTTCTGAAGTACTTCGACGGTTTCTCCATCGGTTCCAACGACCTGACCCAGCTCACCCTGGGGCTGGACCGCGACTCCGGCCTGGAGCTGCTGGCGCACGACTTCGACGAACGCGACCCCGCGGTCAAGGCGCTGCTGAAACTGGCCATCGGCGCCTGCAAGGCCGAAGGCAAGTACGTGGGCATCTGTGGTCAGGGCCCCAGCGACCACCCGGACTTTGCCCAGTGGCTCAAGGCCGAGGGCATCAGCTCCATTTCGCTGAACCCCGACTCCGTGGTCGACACCTGGCAACTGCTCGCCGCCTCCTGATCGAAAGCTGTTCTTCCCTTCAAAGCGGCCGGGGCGACCCGGCCGCTTTTTTTCGTCTGGCCGCATGCTTGTTCCCGGGCGCGTTTGTCTGTAGGCTGAAAAGCGTAAGGGCGTGGTCAATCACCGCCCCCACAATGCCTGCAAAAAGGGGCCTTCGGGCGCCCGGGCCGAGGAGACATGCATGTTCGATGGGCTGGTCGCGCAGCGGCTGGTGGCGCTCTTTCTGGCGGGGATGGTGCTGCTGAACTTCCCGCTCCTGGCGCTGTGGGACCGGGATGCCACGTGGGGTGGCCTGCCGCTGTTTCCGCTCGCACTGTTCGCCATCTGGACCGGGCTGATCGCCGGACTGGCCTGGGTCGTCGAGCGCGGACAGGCTGACGCGCCGGAGCCCGACGAATGACGGCTTCCGTGGCTTCCGGGCCGTTGTCGCCCTGGGGCGTGGCCGCCGCCGCGCTGGCCTACGTGCTGCTGCTGTTCGCCATCGCCTACTGGGGGGATCGTCGCGCGGCCCAGGGGCGTTCGGTCATCGACAACGCCTGGGTCTACGCCCTGTCGATGGCGGTGTACTGCACGGCCTGGACCTATTTCGGCAGCGTGGGGCGGGCGGCCGACGCCGGCGTCTGGTTCCTGCCCATCTACCTGGGCCCCATGCTGGCGATGCTGCTGGCCTGGATGGTGGTGCGCAAGATGATCCGCATCGCGCGCACGCACCGCATCACCTCCATTGCGGACTTCATCGCCAGCCGTTACGGCAAGAGTCCGCTGCTGGCCGGCCTGGTGACCCTGATCACGGTGGTTGGCATCGTTCCCTACATCGCCCTGCAACTCAAAGCCATTGCCACCGCCTATGCCGTGCTCACCGCCAGCGCAGGCGCATCGCCCGCAGCGAGCGTGTGGTGGCAGGACAGCACGCTGTATATTGCGCTGGCGCTGGCCGGCTTCGCCATCGTGTTCGGCACCCGCCACATGGACAGCACCGAGCGCCACGAAGGCATGGTGGCGGCCATTGCCTTTGAATCCGTGGTCAAGCTGGTGGCGTTCCTCGCCGTGGGCCTGTTCGTGACCTACGGCCTGTTCGATGGCCTGGGGGATCTTTTTGGCCGTGCCGATGCCCAGGAAGGCCTGCGCGGACTGCTGCGTTTCGACCACGGCCAGCCATCGGCCTACACCCAGTGGCTGGGCATGACCGTGCTGGCCATGCTGTCCGTGCTGTTTTTGCCGCGGCAGTTCCAGGTCATGGTGGTGGAGAACGTGCGGGAAGCGCATCTGCGCCGCGCCGTGTGGGTGTTTCCGGCCTACATGCTGCTGATCAACCTGTTTGTGCTGCCCATTGCCCTGGGCGGCCTGCTGCTCTTCGGGACCGATGCGGGCATGAACCCGGAGAGCTACATCCTGACCCTGCCGCTGATGCACGGGCAGACGGCGCTGGCCATGGTCGCTTTCATCGGTGGGCTATCGGCGGCCACGGGCATGGTCATTGTCGAAGCGATCGCGGTGTCGACCATGGTCTGCAACGACCTGGTCATGCCCTGGCTGCTGCGCCACCGCCGTTTCGGGGCCGGACGGGGCGATCTGTCCGGCTGGCTGCTGGGCATTCGCCGTGTGGCCATGCTGCTGATCCTGCTGCTGGGCTACCTGTATTTCCACCTGGCGGGCGAAGCCTATGCCCTGGTCAGCATCGGTCTGATCAGTTTTGCGGCCGTGGCCCAGTTTGCGCCCGCCATGCTGGGCGGCATGTACTGGAAGGGCGGCACGCGCCAGGGCGCGCTGGCCGGGTTGATGCTGGGGTTCGCTTTCTGGATCTACACACTGATGCTGCCTTCACTGGCCAAGTCCGGCTGGCTCGCCACCGGGTTTCTGGAAGCCGGACCCTGGGGCATCGCCTGGCTGCGGCCCGAAGCCTTTCTGGGTTTGCAGGGCCTGGACAACCTGACCCACGCTTTGTTCTGGAGCTTGCTGGCCAACATCGGCACGTATGTGGGCGTTTCGCTGTGGCGCACGCCCTCGGCCGCCGAAACCAGCCAGGCGCTGCTGTTCGTCGATGTCTTCCACCGCCAGGGACACGCTTCGCCGGTGTTCTGGCGGGGCCGGGCGCGCCTGCCCGAGTTGCGCGCGCTGGCTGCGCGTTTTCTGGGTGATCAGCGCACCCGCCAACTGCTGCGCAGCCATGCCCAGGCCCGTGGCCTGCGGGACGAAGAGGCGTTGCCCGCCGATGCGCGCCTGGTGCATTTTGTCGAGACCCAACTGGCGGGCGCCATCGGCAGCGCCTCGGCGCGCGTGATGGTGGCTTCGGTGGTGGAGGAAGATTCGCTGGATCTGCAGGACGTGATGCGCATCCTCGACGAGGCTTCGCAGCTGCGTGCGTATTCGCACGCGCTGGAAGAGAAGTCCCGTTCCCTGGAGCGCGCCACGGCCGAACTTCGGCAGGCCAACCACCAGTTGCAGAGCCTGGACCGCATGAAGGACGACTTCATGTCGTCGGTGACGCACGAGCTGCGCACGCCCTTGACGTCCATCAGGGCGCTGTCCGAGCTGATGCGCGACGATCCCGGCATCGAAGCGGCGCAGCGCCAGCAGTTCCTGGACATCATCGTGGCCGAGACCGAGCGCCTGACCCGGCTGGTGAACCAGGTGCTGGATCTGGCCAAGATCGAGGCCGGGCACGCCGAATGGCATCCCGGTGACGTGGACCTGCGAGCGGTGCTGGCCCAGGCGGTGGGCACCATGGCCGAAAGCTGCCGCGAGCGCGGCGTGACGCTGGTGCAGGAGCTGCCCGATCGCGTGCCCACGGTGCGGGTCGATCCCGACCGCATCACGCAGGTGGTGCTCAACCTGCTGTCCAATGCCGTGAAATACACGCCGGACGGTCAGGGGCGCATCCGCTTGCGGCTGTTCGCGCAGGCGGCAGCGCTGGTGGTGGAGGTGGAAGACAATGGACCGGGCATCCCCCCGGATCAGCAGGCGCTGGTGTTCGAAAAATTCCGCCAGGTGGGCGGCGATGCGCACTACCGGCCCGGGGGCACGGGTCTGGGGCTGCCGATCAGCCGCCAGATCGTCGAGCACTTCGGCGGCCGCATGTGGTTGCGCAGCGTGCCGGGGCAGGGCGCCTGCTTCGGCTTTTCGCTGCCGCTGCCGGCCGACCCCATAAACCGATGCCCGGAGGAGACCGTGTGATGAGCCAGAAAATCCTGATTGCCGACGATGAACCCAACATCCTGATCTCGCTGGAATTCCTGATGAAGCGGGAAGGCTACGAAGTGCTGCTGGCGCGCGACGGGCAGGAAGCGCTGGACGTGATGGCGCGCGAACGGCCCGACCTGGTGCTGCTGGACGTGATGATGCCGGTCAAGACCGGCTTCGATGTCTGCCACGAAGTGCGCGCCAGCGAGAGCCTGCGGCATGTACCCATCCTCATGCTCACGGCCAAGGGGCGCGAGACCGATGTGGCCAAGGGCCTGGCCCTGGGCGCGGACGCCTACATGACCAAACCGTTTTCCACCCGGGAACTGGTGCAGAAGGTGCAGGAACTGCTTGGCGGCCCGCGAGCCGAATCCGGGGCATGAGCCCGGCCCGCAAGACCGATCGCCGGCTGTGGTGGCTGCTGGGAGCGGCCGCCGGCCTGTCGGTGCTGTGGCTGCTGGTGACCATCGGTCTGTTGGGGGCCACCCTGTCGGCCGCTCAGCGGGCGCAGGTCTGGTCGGTGCTGCACGATCGGGTCATGCTGGTGACGCTGACCTGGGCCGCCGGCATGGCGGCCATCGCCTGGGGGCTGCGGCGCTGGTTCGACCACTGGGTCACCCCGTCGGTGCAACTGGCTGAAGAGGCCCAGGTCGTGCTGCGCACGGATGTCGTGCGCGAGCTGCCCGCCAAAGGCAACGCCGAAACCCGGGTGCTGGTGGGCCTGTTCAACCAACTGGTGGCGCAGCGCGAGGCGCTGCGGCGCCAGATGGACGGCAAGGTGCGCGAGGCCGCCGCCGGCATCGAGCAGGAACGCAACCGCCTGGCCGCGCTCATGGCCGAGTTGACCCAGAGTGTGGTCGTCTGCAATCTGGACGGCCGCATCCTGCTCTACAACCAGCGCGCGCGCCTGCAGTTCAAGGCGCTGTCGCAGGCGCCCGGGGTGGCCGGCGGCAGCGAACTGGTGGGGCTGGGGCGCTCCATCTACACCGTGTTCGATCGCAAGCTCGTGGCCCATGCGCTCGAAAACATCCAGCAGCGCCTGCTGCGTGGCGCTGCGCAACCTTCGGCCCAGTTCGTCACGTCCACCGAAGCCGGGCAGCTGTTGCGGGTGCAGATGACGCCGGTACGCGCCACCACGGCAGGGTCCGAGGACGGACCGGTCATCGGCGGCTTCGTGCTCATGCTGGAGAACATCACCCGGGAGTTCGAGCTGGAGTCGGCGCGCGACCGGGTGCTCAACACGCTGACCGAGCGCAGCCGCGCTTCGTTGGCCAGCATCCAGGCCGCCATCGAGATGCTGGACTTCCCGGATCTCGATGCGGCCATGCGCGCCCGCTTCATGGGCGTGGTGCGCGAAGAGACCCGCGAGCTCAGCCGGCGCATCGAGGCGGTCGACGGCGACTCGGCCGACAGCCTGCGCACGCGCTGGCCGCTGGAAGACATGCTGGGAGCCGATCTGGTGGCGGCCGCGGCGCGCCGGATCGAGACGGTGACCGCCTTGCCGGTGTCCACGGCCGAGGTCGATGCGGCCCTGTGGCTGCGGGTGGAGAGCTTTTCGCTGATGCAGGCGCTGGCCTACCTGGCCGAGCGCTTGGCCGGCGAGTTCGGTGTGCGTTTCGTGCAGCTGCGCTTGTCGGCCATGCCCGGGGGCGGTGCCCGGGCGGGGGCGGAGGCGGGCAAGGCACAGCTCGACCTGATCTGGTCGGGCCAGGCCATGAGCACCGAAACCGTGATGAGCTGGGAACTGGACCCGATGACCGTGGGCGGGGAGTCCCAGCGCCTGACGGTGCGCGACGTGGTCGAGCGCCACGCCGGCGCCTTCTGGTTCGAGCGCGAACGCACCCGGCACCAGGCGTTTTTCCGCTTTCTGCTGCCGCTGGCGCCGGCGCAGGAACAGCTGGAGATGGAGACCCTTGCCCTGCCGGGCAGCCGGCCCGAGTACTACGATTTCGACCTGTTCCGCTCCACCGAGCGGTCGCGGGCACTGGACGAGTGCCTGCTCAGCGAGCTGACCTACACCGTGTTCGACACCGAAACCACGGGGTTGAACCCTTCGGATGGCGACGAGATCATCCAGGTCGGCGCGGCGCGCATCGTCAACGGCAAACTGCTGCAGCAGGAGCGCTTCGACCAACTGGTCGACCCGCGCCGGCCGATCCCGGCGGCCACGATTCCGATCCACGGTATCCACCCCGAGATGGTGGTGGGGCAGCCCACCATCGACCAGGTCCTGCCGGCCTTCCATGCTTTCGCGCGCGAGACCGTGCTGGTGGCGCACAACGCCGCCTTCGACATGCGCTTCCTGCAGCTCAAGGAGCGGCGGACCGGTGTGGTGTTCGACCAGCCGGTCCTGGACACCTTGCTGCTGTCGGCGGTGGTGCACCCCAACCAGGATTCGCACCGCCTCGAAGCGATTGCGGAGCGCTTCAACATCACCGTGGTCGGGCGGCACACGGCCATGGGCGACGCCATGGTCACGGCCGAAGTCTTCCTGCGGCTGATTCCCCTGCTGGCTGAAAAGGGCATCCGCACGCTGGGCCAGGCGCGGGAGGCGGCGCAGCAGACCTACTACGCCCGGCTCAAATACTGAACCTCTGAACCGGGCCCGCCGCCCGCAAGGCCCGCCCGCGCTCAGAAGCGGTAGCGCTGGGCCAGCACGCTCTGCAGCGAATGCACCACGGTGAACGCGTCCTTGAGCTGGGTGCGTTCGAAGTTGGACAGCTCGTCCGGGTTCAGGAAATTGTCCGGCCGCACCCCGGCGGCGCTTTGACGGGCCTGGTGCTGGATGCGCACGAACGCCAGGAGTTCCAGCGCATCGCGCAGATCGCGGGCGCTCTGCTCGCTGATGGCGCCGCCGGCCGCTGCCCCCATCAGGCGGTCGTAGGTGTTGACCGCGGGGTTGCCGCCGGCCAGCGCGTACACCCGGGCCAGGTCCACGATGGGCACCAGCCCGGCATGCTTGAGGTCGATGGTGCCCTTGTGCTCGCCGCTGCGGATGGTGCTCAGCCCCTTGAACACACCCAGCGGCGGCTGGTGCTGCAGCGCGTTGCCCACCATGTGCGCCAGAAACAGGGTGTTGCCCTGGGTGCGTTGCAGCACTTCCCGGCGCAGGCCGTCGAGCAGACCGCTGTGGCCGGACACCGCGCGCAGGTCGAAGAACACGCACGTCAGCATCAGGGCTTTGGGTTCGGGCTGACCGGTCCAGCGCTCGAAGTACGACAGCCACTGCCGGCGTGGCTGGCGCCAGGCATCGGTCATCGCCATCATCTCGCCCGGGCAATAGATGTAGCCGCAGGCATCGAGGCCATCGCAGACGAAACGCGCCAGATCCCGGAAGTAGGCGCCGTGGAGGCTTTCGTCGTAGGCGTCGTCGATGACGAGGCAGTTGTCCTGGTCGGAGCGTGCGGTCTGCTCGTTGCGCGCCTGCGAGCCGGCGGCCACCCAGACATAGTCCACCGGGGCCGGGCCCAAGCGCGCCTCGCCCATTTGCAGCAGGCGCGTCGTGATGGCGTCGGTGACCGCGGTGACGATGTGGCCGGTGCTGTAGGCCGAGGCCTCTGCCGCCGCCAGGTTCTGCTGCAGGCGGGCGGTTTTGGCGGCGATGGACTGCAGGCCCTCGATCGTGGTCTGCTTGTGGATGTCGCCCACCAGATAGACCGCCGAGGTGCTGTGCTGCTCGGTCAGGTCGGTGGCGGTGATCATGCCGGCGATGCGTTCGCCATCGAGCACCGGCACGTGGTGGATGTTGTGGCGCGCCATCAGCAGCAGGGCGTCGAACGCGGGGTTCTGCACGTCGATGGTCATCGGCGCCAGTGTGGCAATGTCGGCAATCGGTCGCTCTGTGTCCAGACCGGCGGCGACGACCCGGTTGCGCAGGTCGCGGTCGGTGATGAGGCCGAACAGGTGGTCCTGTTCCGTGATCAGCACCGAGGACACGCGCTGCGCCCGCATCAGTTGCGCGGCTTCGCGGATCGGGGTCTGGGGCGCCAGGGTGATGGGCGGGCGACGGATCAGGGCCCGCACCGGGGTGGTCATCAGGTTGAGCGCCGGATCCCCGGCCGGGGCCGGAGCGGGTGCCGGGCGGGCGCCGGCTGGCAGGGGCGGCAGGAAGAACGCCAGGGCCGGGGCTTCGCGCAGCAGGGTCTGAAGTTCGCGCTCGTTCCAGACCACCAACTGGCATTCCGTGGCCGCCACGGCGGCGCTGACCAGCAAAGCGTTGCCGGCGTCCAGGCCGAACAGCTCGTCGGCGGTGAGCGTCAGCAGCGGGTGGCCTTCCCCGTCCTGCAGCAGCACTTCGCCTTGCAGCACCCAGAACAGCTGCCGCTGCAAGGCAGGCCCGCTGGCGATGTGCTGGCCGGCGGCGCAGTGCAGCGGTTGCCGTTCGGTGCCCAGCGTGCGTTGCAGCGCGGCCGGCAGGTGGCGGAAAACCCGGTGGCGGGCCAGGGCGGCGATCAGGGGAAGGGGAGGCTGGCTGGGCATGGGCGGTTTGGGCAAGGCGGTCGAAGGCATGCTATCTCGCCACGCCGGGATGGCTCCCGGGAATACCCTATGGGGGTTTGACCTGTGTCAGAGAATGCGGGTTGGTGTCCGTAAGAAGTTGGTAAGCTGAAACCCAAGAATGGCCGCACACCGCCAGCGGGCCGGTCAAAAAAATGCTGTTGCTGATCTCTTCCATCAAACTCGTGACCGAAGTGGCCCTCCTGGCCCTGGCCGGGCAGTGGGTGCTCGGGCTGCTGGTGGGGCCGAACAAAGACCGGAATGTCTTCTATCAGGTGCTGCAGCAGATCGGCAGACCGTTTGTCAAGCTGGCACGGTGGGTCACGCCGCGGCTGGTGATCGAGCGCCACCTCCCGCTGGTGGCCTTTCTGATACTGGGTTTTGTCTGGGTGCTGGCGACGCTGGCCAAGATCTCCCATTGCCTGCGTATCGGGGTGCAGTGGTGTCAATGAGGCGGTCACTGGATGCCGGGTTCGTGCGCTGGCAGGTGCGGGCGCTGCTGCTCCTGGGCGCTCATGAGCGGGCGCTGGCGCGCGTGGAGGAACGGCTGCAGGCCGAGCCGGCCGACACTTACGCCCTGGCGACACAGGCCCATCTGCTGGCGCAGGCCGGGCGCCAGCGGGAGGCCGGCGATGTGCTTGAGCGCCTGCTGGCCGTGGCGCCGGACCGTGCGGCGGCCTGGTTCAACCTGGGTTTTCTGCGTGAGGAGCAGGGGGACGCCGAGGCGGCCGAGCAGGCGTTCCGGCAGGCCATCGCGCTCGACCCCCAATGCGATCGGGCCTGGTACGGCCTGGGCCTGGCCCTGATCCGGCAGCAGCGTTTCGACGCCGCCGCCGAAGCCTTGCGCCGCAACACCGCTTTGCAACCCCTGAGTCCCTACGGCTGGTACCAACTGGCCCGGGTGCATGTGGACCGGCAGGCGCCCGAGGAGGCGGCCCAGATCATCCACCATCTGCGGCAGTTCGAGCCCAAAGTCGCCGCCCAGCTGGAGCGCGAGACCGGCCTGGGCGCCGCCCGGGTGTGAGCGGCGCCGGCTGCGCGGGCCATCGGCACGGGGCCGCGAAAATCGCCGGCTCGAGTGCGACCGCCCCCACAAACAGACGACCGGCAAAGGAGGCCGAAACATGGCACTGACCGACAACCACCGCCGCTACTGGCGCAAGAATCTCCATGTGACGGCGCTGCTGTTGGTCATCTGGTTCGTGGCGACCTTCGTCGTTGCGTACTTTGCCCGCGATCTCGATTTCCGCTTTTTCGGCTGGCCGTTCAGTTTCTGGGTCGGGGCGCAAGGGTCCCTGGTGGTGTACGTGCTCATCATCGGGTACTACGCGTGGCACATGAACCGGCTCGACATCGAACACGGTGTCGACGAGGAGGAGGACTGAGCCATGGCCGGCCCCTATGACACCGCGCCTTCCGGCGCCCCTGGCCGTCGCGGGTCCAACAAGGCCTTCAAGCAGCAGCTCAACAAGGTCTACCGCTGGTACACCGGGGGCTTCGCGGTGTTCGTGATCGCGCTGGCGCTGCTGGAGCAGGTCGGCCTGTCGCGCGAGTGGATCGGCTTCATCTTCCTGCTGGCCACCATCGGTCTGTATGCGGGCATCGGCATCATGAGCCGGACCACCGACGCCGTCGAATACTACGTGGCGGGCCGCCGGGTGCCGGCGGTCTACAACGGCATGGCCACCGGGGCCGACTGGATGTCAGCGGCTTCGTTCATCGGCATGGCTGGCACGCTCTATCTCACGGGCTACAGCGGCCTGGCCTTCATCATGGGTTGGACCGGGGGGTATTGCCTGGTGGCGCTGTTGCTGGCGCCCTATCTGCGCAAGTTCGGGCAATTCACCATTCCCGACTTTCTGGGTGAGCGCTACGGCGGCAATCTGCCGCGCTTTCTGGGCATCTGCGCGGCCATTCTGTGTTCCTTTACCTACGTGGTGGCGCAGATCTATGGCGTGGGGCTGATCACATCGCGCCTGACCGGCGTGGCGTTCGAGCTGGGCATCTTCCTCGGTCTGGGCGGGATTCTGGTGTGTTCGTTCCTGGGCGGCATGCGCGCAGTGACCTGGACCCAGGTGGCCCAGTACATCATCCTGATCGTCGCCTACATGATCCCGGTGGTGTGGCTCTCGGTGAAGCAGACCAGCGTGCCCGTGCCGCAGGCGGTCTACGGTTACCAGTTGGAGAAGGTGACGGCCAAGGAAAAGCTGCTCGCCAGCGATGCCAAGGAGCTGGAGGTGCGCGAGATCTACCGCCAGCGCGCCGCCGTTCTGGACGACAAACTCAAGGACCCGGCGGCCGCGCTGGCGGCCGATCGGGCCGCAGCGGAAGCCCAACTGAGCCGGTTGAAGGCCGCCAACGCGCCGATGGGAACCATCGCCGATGCGGAGAAGGCGCTGGCCGCCCTGCCCAGGGATGAGGCAGCGGCCAGGGCCGCCTGGACCCGCGCCAAGGCCGCGGCCGAAACCAAGGCCCGACCGCTCAACGGCATGCCGCCGCACGCGGCCCAGTACGCCGGCGATCCGGACGGCGACGCGGCGGCCCGCAAGACCTACGACGAATCGCGCCGCAACTTCCTGGCGCTGATTTTCTGCCTGATGGTGGGCACGGCCGCGTTGCCGCACATCCTCATGCGCTACTACACCGTGCCCAGCGTCAAAGAGGCCCGGCAGTCGGTGACCTGGTCGCTGTTTTTCATCTTCCTGCTGTACTTCACGGCGCCGGCCCTGGCGGTGCTGGTCAAGTACGAGGTCTTTCATGTGCTGGTGGGCACGCCGTTTGACCAGTTGCCCCAGTGGGTGGCCGCCTGGAACAAGGTCGACCCCTCGTTGCTGTCGGTGGTGGACGTCAACAAGGACAACATCCTGCAGCTTAACGAAATGACCATCGGCGGGGACATCATCGTGCTGGCCACGCCCGAAATCGCGGGCCTGCCGTATGTGATCTCGGGCCTTGTGGCCGCTGGCGGGCTGGCTGCCGCGCTGTCGACCGCTGACGGGCTGCTGCTGACCATTGCCAACGCGCTCAGCCACGACCTGTACTACAAGATGATCGACCCGAATGCCTCCACCGTGCGCCGGGTGACCATCTCCAAAGTGCTGTTGCTGGTGGTCGCCTTGCTGGCGGCCTATGTCGCGGCGCAGAAGCCGGCGGACATCCTGTTCCTGGTTTCGGCGGCGTTCTCGTTTGCGGCGGCGGCCTTTTTCCCGGCCCTGGTGCTGGGCATCTTCTGGAAGCGCGCCACCGGGATCGCGGCGTCGCTGGGCATGATTGCGGGCCTGGGCGTCACGTTCTACTACATGGTGACGACCCAGCCCTGGCTGCGTGGGATCTTTGGCGTTACCTCACCCATCGAGCTGTGGTGGGGCATCCAGCCCATTTCGGCCGGCGTGTTCGGCGTGCCGCTGGGTTTTGCGGTGATCATCCTGGTCAGTCTGGTGACGCCCGCACCCAGCCGCCCGATCCAGGAACTGGTGGAGCATGTGCGCTACCCGGACCTCCGGGCTGGCTGAGGGCAGGGCGCGTGCGGGCTCTTCGGCACGACGGAAAACCGGCCCGTTGGTCCCCCTGCCGGGCGCTGTGTGATAGGAATCGGGGGATTGGTTATAATCATGGGCTTGCCTTGCCGCACCCCGATCAGACGCCGGGGGCGGTTTTTACCATCCACAAGGAGAGTCCATGCGTCATTACGAAATCGTTTTGCTGATCCACCCGGATCAAAGCGAACAGGTTCCGGCCATGCTGGAGCGCTACAAGGGCATGATCACCGCCGGTGGCGGCCAGATCCACCGTGTTGAAGACTGGGGCCGCCGCCAGCTGGCTTACCAGATCAACAAGCTGTCCAAGGCCCACTACCTGTGCCTGAATATCGAAGCCGGCCTGGAAGTCATGGCCGAACTCGAACACGCGTTCAAGTTCAACGACGCCGTGCTGCGTCAGCTGACCGTGCAGAAGAAGAAGGCCGAAACCGGTCCTTCCTCGATGATGAAGTCGGTCGAGCGCGAAGAAGCGCGCAAGGCTGCCCAGTCGCAGGAGCAGGCCGCCGCCTGAGTTCGTTGTCGGTGCCCGGCCCCGGCGTGAACCAGCCGCTCAACCGGTGCAGCCTCACGGCTGCGGTGGTGCAGGTACAAGGCCTGCGCTACACCCCGGCAGGCATACCGGTGATCAATCTCGTGCTGGAGCACGAATCGGTGATCACCGAACTGGACACACCGCGAACGGTGAAGCTGCAGATCAAGGCCGTCGCCTTTGGCGCATTGGCCGAAGTGCTGGCCCGGCAAGGGCTGGAGACGGTCTGCGAGTTCCACGGTTTCCTGGCCAACGCCCGCAACGGCAAAGGCACCGCGTTTCATATCCAAGATTTCAGCAAGACATAGGAAAGGCCCATCATGGCTGCACCCAAGCGTTTCAACAAGGACAAGCGCCCCAAGCGCAACACCCAGTCGCTGCTGTTCAAGCGCAAGCGTTTCTGCCGCTTCACCGTGGCTGGTGTGGAAGAAGTCGACTACAAGGACGTGGACGTCCTGCGTGACTTCATCGCCGAAAACGGCAAGATCATCCCGGCCCGCCTGACCGGTACCCGCGCCATCTACCAGCGCCAGGTCACCACGGCCATCAAGCGCGCCCGTTTCCTGGCGCTGTTGCCCTACAGCGATCAGCACCGCGTCTGATACAGGGAGAACCGACATGCAAATCATTCTGCTCGACAAAGTTGTCAACCTGGGCGCTCTGGGTGATGTGGTCAAGGTCAAGGACGGCTATGCCCGCAACTTCCTGATCCCGTCCGGCCGTGCCCGCCGCGCCACCGCCACCGCCGTGGCGGAGTTTGAAGCCCGCCGTGCCGATCTGGAAAAGGCCGCTGCGGCCAAGCTCGCCGAAGCCCAGGCCCTGGGTGAGAAGGTCGCTGCCCTGACCCTGAAGCTGACCCAGAAGGCCGGCGTCGACGGCCGACTGTTCGGTTCCGTGACCAACCACGACGTGGCCGAAGAGCTGAACAAGCAAGGCTTCTCCGTGGCCAAGTCCCAGGTGCGTCTGCCCAACGGTCCGCTCAAGGCCGTGGGTGACTACACCGTCCAGGTGCATCTGCACACCGACGTGAACGTGGACGTCGCCGTCACGGTGCTGGGCGAAACCGCCTGATCGCACTGCCGGCTCGGCCGGCCAGGGCCGCCAGCCTCCGGGCCGGCGGCCTTTTTTGTTTGTGGGCCGGAATGGGCATGCACTTGTCCTCGGCGCTGCACAGCCCGTCCACGGTTTGTCCACAGGGTTGTCCCATGACACCGGCGCGCCGACGGCGTACCATGCCCTTTTGATCTGATCCGCCATGTCCGACCTGTATTCCTCCCCTCCATCGGCCTTTGACGCGGGGCTGGACGACGCCGATTACGCGGCCGGCGACCGCCAGATCGCCCAGTTGCGCGTGCCGCCCCATTCGATCGAGGCCGAATCCAGCGTGGTCGGGGGGCTGCTGCTCGACAACGGCGCCTGGGACCGGGTGGCCGATTTGGTCAACGACTCGGATTTCTACCGCTACGAGCACAAGCTCGCCTATTCGGCCATCGCGACCCTGGTCAACGCGGGCAAGCCCGCCGACGTGGTGACGGTGTTCGAGCACCTGCAGAACCAGGGCAAGGCGGAAGAGGCGGGCGGACTGGCCTACCTGAATTCACTGGCGCAGTACGTGCCCAGCGCGGCGAATATCCGGCGCTACGCCGAAATCGTGCGCGAGCGCGCCATCCTGCGCAAGCTGGTCACGGCCAGCGACGAGATCGCCACAGCGGCTTTCAGCCCGCAGGGCCGGCCGGTGGCCAAGATCCTGGACGAAGCCGAGCAGAAGATCTTCAAAATCGGTGAAGAAGGTTCCCGGATGAAGGAGGGCTTCCAGTCGATGGACCGCCTGGTCGTCGACCTGCTCGACCGCGTACAGGAAATGGCCGACAACCCGAACGATGTGACGGGGGTGCCGACCGGTTTCATCGATCTCGATCGCATGACCTCGGGGCTCCAGGCGGGCGATCTGGTGGTGCTGGCGGCCCGGCCTTCCATGGGCAAGACCGCCTTCGCCATCAACATCGCCGAGCACGTTGCGCTCAACGAGGGCCTGCCGGTGGCCGTCTTCTCCATGGAAATGGGTGCCGCCCAGTTGGCGGTGCGGGTGGTCGGCTCGATCGGTCGCATCAACCAGGGGCATCTGCGCACCGGCAAGCTCACCGACGACGAATGGCCGCGCCTGACCGAAGCCATCGAGAAGCTGCGCAACGTGTCGCTGCACATCGACGAAACGCCGGGTCTGACGCCGAGTGAGCTGCGCGCGAATGCGCGGCGGCTGGCCCGGCAGTGCGGCAAGCTGGGGCTGATCGTGGTCGACTACCTGCAGCTCATGAGCGGCTCCAACTCCGATGGGGGTGACAACCGCGCCACGGAGCTGGGGGAAATCTCCCGGGGGTTGAAGATGCTGGCCAAGGAGCTGCAGTGCCCGGTGATCGCGCTGTCGCAGCTGAACCGTTCGGTCGAGCAGCGCACCGACAAGCGCCCCATGATGTCCGACCTGCGTGAATCGGGCGCCATCGAGCAGGATGCGGACATCATCATGTTCATCTACCGCGACGAGTACTACAACCGCGAGAACTGCAAGGAGCCGGGCGTGGCCGAGATCATCATCGGCAAACAGCGCAATGGCCCCACGGGCATAGTGAAACTCGCCTTCCTGAACATGCTCACGCGCTTCGAAACCCTGGCGGGCGGCGGCGACGATTTCTGAGGAGGGCGGTCACCACGCATGCATGCACGCGGTGGCGGTTTTTTCCAAGACGCCCGGAATGGGCGGGGCTACAGTGGCGGCCTGTTTTCCCAAGGAATCCCGACATGCAACTGGGCTACACCATTCTCTATGTGCCGGACGTCCGGCGATCCGTGGCGTTCTATGGCCAGGCCTTCGGGCTGGCACCGTCTTTTGTGGACGAGGCGGGCGACTTTGCCACGTTGGCCACCGGCAGCACGGCGCTCGCGTTCTGCGCCCATTCGCTGCTGGCGTCACAAGGCAAGACGCCCGGCGCACCCGACCGGATGCGTCCCTGTTTTGAAATCGCCCTGACCACGGAGGACGTGCCTGCCGCGCTCGAACGGGCCGTGTCGGCGGGGGCGCAACTGATCCAGGCGCCCGAAGAGATGCCCTGGGGGCAGACAGTGGCCTACGTGGCCGACCCGGACGGGTTCTGGGTGGAGCTGTGCACGCCCATGGGCTGAGCCTGGGGCGGTGCCTCAGCCGTGTCCCGATGCGTGGCCCAGCGCCAGCAGCTCGGGACGCTGGCGCAGCCTGAGGGGGCTCAACCCTGCCCAACGACGGCATTCCAGGTTCATGTGGGCCTGATCGGCATAGCCCGCTTCGGCCGCAATCTCGGCCAGCGGGGCATCGGTTTCCAGCAGCCGCAATGTGCGTCGCCAGCGGGCCAGCCGGTGCCAGTAGAGCGGCGGGCGCCCAGAGCGGGTGCTCAGCAGGCGTTGCAGGCTGCGCGCCGAGACCCCCAGGAGGCGCTGCGCCTGGCGCAGGTCCGCGCTTTGGGCGATGGCTTCCAGGGCAGAGGCCACGGAGCCCATCAGCGCCGTGTGTTCGGCCAATGCCTGCTCGGCGAATCCCTCGTCATCGAGATCGTTGCCATGCATCCGGGCGAGCAGGGGCCCGGCTTCCAGCACCACCCCGGGCCGCAGGCGGTAGCCACGGTATTGCTGGCCTGGCGAAGCGGTGGCGAGGTAGGCTTGGTCGGCCATCGGTGCCAGAAACCACCGCGTGGCCTCGCCGGGCCAGCGGGTGCCGATCAGGTCCTGGCAGCCGTCGGGGAGGATCAGCGCGCCGGGGCCCCCTTCGCTGGTGTGTCGCCAAGCCTCCAGCAGCGTCTGCACGGGGTGGTCAGAGCACTTCGCTGGCGAAGTCGGCCAGCCGCGAGCGCTCACCCCGGGCCAGCGTGATGTGGCCACCATGCGGCCAGCCCTTGAAACGGTCCACGGCAAAGGTCAGGCCGGAGGAGCCTTCGGTCAGGTAGGGGGTGTCGATCTGCGCGAGGTTGCCCATGCAGATGATCTTGGTGCCCGGGCCGGCGCGGGTGATCAGGGTCTTCATCTGCTTGGGCGTCAGGTTCTGCGCTTCGTCGATGATGATGTACTTGTTCATGAACGTGCGCCCACGCATGAAGTTCATGCTCTTGACCTTGATCCGGCTGCGGATGAGTTCGTTGGTCGCGGCGCGTCCCCATTCGCCCGCATTGCCACCGTCGCCCTTGGCCAGGAACTCCAGGTTGTCGTCGAGCGCGCCCATCCAGGGGCCCATCTTTTCTTCTTCGGTGCCGGGGAGGAAGCCGATGTCCTCGCCCACGCTCACGGTGGCGCGGGTCATGATGATCTCGGTGTAGCGGCGGTCGTCGAGTACCTGCGTCAGGCCGGAGGCCAGGGCCATCAAGGTCTTGCCGGTGCCGGCGGTACCGGCGAGCGTGACGAAGTCGATTTCCGGATCCATCAGCAGGTTGAGCGCGAAGTTCTGCTCGCGGTTGCGGCTGGTCACGCCCCAGACCGCGTTCTTCAGGTGTGTGTAGTCCTTGAGTGTCTTGAGTACCGCGGTCTTGTCGCGGATCTCGGTCACCCGGGCATAGAGCGAAGGTTCGCCCGGGGCTTCGAAATAGACGAACTGGTTGATGTGGAACTGACCCACCGCCGGGCCGCTGACCCGGTAGAAGGTGTGGCTGCCGCTCTGCCAGCTTTCGATGGTCTTGCTCTGGCGGGTCCAGAAGTCTTGCGGCAGCGCCAGCGAACCGGCGTAGAGCAGCTCACCATCGTCCAGCGTCTTGTCGTTTTCGTAGTCTTCGGCGGTCAGCCCCAGTGCGCGGGCCTTGACGCGCATGTTGATGTCTTTCGACACCAGGATGACTTCACGCTCGGGGTATTTCTGGCGCAGCGCATACACAACGCCCAGGATCTGGTTGTCGGCCTTGCCTTGCGGCAGGCTGGCGGGCAGTTCGTCAACCAGCGTTTCGGTCTGGAAGAACAGCAGGCCGCGCGCAGCCTGGTGTCCCGTGCCCGAAAGCGGCAGGCCTTTGGTCATGTCCCCACCAGCCTGGGCGGCCAGCGCATCCAGCGATCGGCTGGTCTGCCGACCGTTGCGGGCGACTTCCGTCATGCCCTTCTTGTGGCCGTCCAGCTCTTCCAGCACGATCATGGGCAGGAAGATGTCGTGTTCCTCGAAGCGGAACAGGCTGGTCGGATCGTGCAGGAGCACGTTGGTATCGAGCACGAACAGGCGGCGGGGGCCGGTGCTGCCGGCCCGGCTCGGGCGGCGTGTCGCTGTCACGGGCGCCTTGACCGGGGTGGGTGTTGGCGCTGCGGGCGCCGTCACCGGCAGAGAGGTCTCGATCACCGGGGTTGGCGGCGCCGCTTCCTGGGCGGGCACGGCCTTGACCGGGCGCTTGCGGGGCGCCTGAGCGGTGCGCGACCGGGTGTTCTTGGCCGGGGCTGTCTCGGAAGGGCGCGCTTCAGGCGCCGGGGTGGAAGGCGCCGTCAGCAACTCCGCAACAGGCGACGTGGATTTGAAATCGTAGGCATCGGGGGAGAGGAGGGCCGCGCGTTTGGAGGGGGCGGGAGGCAGGGGCATGGGCAGTATCAGCGCAGGGGCGTGAAAACAAAAAGCCGCCAGGAAGACCGGGCGGCTTTCGGGGCTGCGGGAGACGCAGTCGGTTGGGTGGAGTTCAGACGGTGGGGACGATGTCCTGGGGTCATGAACCCATTATGCACGAGCCCGGTGACGGCATTTTGCGGAAGGTCGGGCCGGGCGGAACGGGGCAAAGTACCGTTTCAGGCGGCCTTTTTGAGGGCCTTGACAGCCTTGAGCACTTCTTCCACGTGGCCCGGCACCTTCAGGCCGCGCCATTCGTGCTTGAGCACGCCGTCCGGTCCGATCAGGAAGGTGCTGCGTTCGATGCCTTTGACCTTCTTGCCGTACATGATCTTGTTCTTGACCACGCCGAACATGTGGCACATTTTCTCTTCGGTGTCGGCAACCAGTTCGAAAGGCAGTTCCAGCTTGGCCTTGAAGTCGTCGTGCGACTTCATGTTGTCGCGCGAAACGCCGAACACCTGGGCGCCGGCCTTGACGAAGTCCTTGTACTTGTCGCGGAACTGCATGGCCTCGGTCGTGCATCCGGGCGTGTTGTCCTTGGGGTAGAAGTACAGCACCACGGTCTGGCCCAGGTGAGACTGGTTGCTCACTTTGATGCCGCCGGTGGCTTGCGCTTCGAATTCGGGAATGGGTTTGTTGACAACGACTGCCATGCTGCGTGGACCCCTGCGTGAAGATGGTGGTGATTCGTTGGCTTCCCGGCACACTGCGGTGGCTGCCGCCGGCCACGCATGGTGCTGGGCCATGTGACGGAAGCCGGCGCTGGAAACAATCGCCTATTTTACCCTGTTTGGGGTGGCTGCCCGAACGTGGCAGCAGCAACCGCCTTCCTGCCGGGGTCGTGCCGGCGCACTCGCGGCGGGTCAGGGCTCGACCAGCAGGGCGGCGAGCACGCGCCGGCCTTCGCCGGCGAGGATGTTGAAGGTGCGGCAGGCGGCGGCGGTGTCCATGGTCTCGACGCCGATGCGTCGCCCCAGCAAGCCTTGCAGCAACCGGGGGTGCACGAAACGAAGGCGCCGGCCGCTGCCCAGCAGCACCAGTTCGGGGGGCTCCGGCGCATGGGCCAACAGCTGATCAAAGTGCGCGGCTTCCAGATCTTCGAAACGCTGGCAAGCCCACGGTGCAACGCCCGAAGTCGCTCCGATCACCAGGCTTTGCGCATGACGCTGGCCGTTGACGGTGATCCAGCCGTCACCGTAGGCGGTGATGCTGTGGGCTTCGGGGTGGTCGGCGTGCAGTTTCATGGAAGGGCGCCGCCGCCATTGGCGGCCGCGTTCTGTGGTCAAATGGCGGGTTTTCCTGCGGGTGGGCGGAATATAGCGCCTGCCCCGGTGTCCGGTCTTATCCTGCCGCATTCCCCCGGAGGCATCCTTGAAAACGATCCAGAAGTCCGCCAAGCTGGCCAATGTGCTCTACGACGTCCGAGGACCGATCGTGGACGCGGCCAAGCAGATGGAGGATGAGGGCCAGAAGATCATCAAGCTGAACATTGGCAACCTGGCGCCGTTCGGGTTTGATGCGCCCGAAGAGATCCAGCAGGACATGATCCGCAATCTGCCGAATTCGGCGGGCTATTCGGACAGCAAGGGGATTTTTGCCGCTCGCAAGGCGGTGATGCATTACACCCAGCAGCAGGGGATCGCGGGCGTCACGCTGGACGATATCTACTTGGGCAATGGCGCCAGCGAACTGATCGCGATGGCGCTCAATGCCTTGCTGGATGATGGGGACGAACTGCTCGTGCCCGCGCCCGACTATCCGCTGTGGACGGCGGCCACGAGCCTTTCGGGCGGCAAGCCGGTGCACTACCGCTGCAACGAGGACAACGGCTGGATGCCCGATCTGGACGACATCCGCCGCAAGATCACGTCGCAGACCAAGGGTCTGGTGGTCATCAACCCCAACAACCCGACCGGTGCGCTCTACAGCGACGAACTGCTGCGGGGGCTGGTGCAGATTGCGCGCGAGCACGGTCTGGTGCTGATGGCCGACGAGGTGTACGACAAGGTGCTCTATGAGGGCGCCACGCACACGGCCATGGGCAGTCTGTCGACCGATGTGCTGACGCTGACCTTCAACTCGCTGTCCAAGGCCTACCGCGCCTGCGGCTACCGCGCCGGCTGGATGGTGATCTCGGGCGACAAGACGGTCGCCAAGGAGTACATCGAAGGCATCAACATGCTGGCCAACATGAAGCTGGGCTCCAATGTCCCGGGCCAGTACGCCATCCAGACCGCGCTGGGCGGCTACCAGAGCATCAACGACCTGATTCGCGAGGGGGGGCGCTTGCGCCGCCAGCGCGATCTGGCCTACGAACTGATCACCGCGATTCCCGGGGTGACGTGCGTCAAGCCCAAGGCGGCGCTGTACATGTTTCCGCGGCTCGACCCGGTGATGTACCCGATTGCCGACGATCGCCAGTTCTTCATGGAGGTGCTGCGCGCCACGCGCGTGATGCTGGTGCAGGGCTCTGGCTTCAACTACCCGGACAACCAGCATTTCCGCATCGTTTTCCTGCCGCACGAGGACGATTTGCGCGAGGCCATCGGCCGGCTTGCGAAGTTCCTGGAGCAATGGCGGGCGCGCCACGGCACCTGAGCCGCCGCAGGCATCAATGGGTCGCACCCATGGCATGAATGCCTGGCCGGTGCAGCCCCAATATCGTTTTTTCCGGAGTCCCACGCGGACTTCCAACGTCAGAGTGGATGAGTCAAGCATGAAACCGATCCAAGTAGGCCTGCTGGGCATTGGCACCGTGGGCAGCGGCACGTTCAACGTGCTCCAGCGCAACCAGGAAGAGATCCAGCGCCGCGCCGGCCGCGGCATTCAGATCACCATGGTGGCCGACCTGGATGTGGCCCGCGCCCAGTCCCTCGTGGGCCCCGATGTGCAGGTGGTGAACGACGCCCGCCAGGTCATTGCCAACCCCGACATCGACATCGTGATCGAGCTGATCGGCGGCTACGGCATCGCCAAGGCCCTGGTGCTCGAAGCCATTGCCGCTGGCAAGCACGTGGTCACCGCCAACAAGGCGTTGCTGGCGGTGCACGGCACCGAAATCTTCGCGGCGGCGTCGGCCAAGGGCGTGATGGTGGCGTTCGAAGCCGCCGTGGCCGGTGGTATTCCCATCATCAAGGCGCTGCGCGAGGGCCTGACCGCCAACCGCATCCAGTGGATCGCCGGCATCATCAACGGCACCACCAACTTCATCCTGTCCGAGATGCGCGACAAGGGTCTGGACTTCGACGTGGTGCTGAAAGAGGCGCAACGTCTGGGCTATGCCGAAGCCGATCCGACCTTCGACATCGAAGGCGTGGATGCTGCGCACAAGGCCACGCTGATGAGCGCCATCGCTTTCGGCATTCCGGTGCAGTTCGACAAGGCCTATGTGGAAGGCATCACCAAGCTGGGCGCGGTCGATATCCGCTACGCCGAGCAACTGGGCTACCGCATCAAGCTGCTGGGCATCACCAAGCGCACGGCGCAAGGCGTGGAGCTGCGCGTGCACCCCAGCCTGGTGCCGGCCAAGCGTCTGATCGCCAATGTCGAGGGCGCGATGAATGCGGTGGTGGTGAACGGCGACGCCGTCGGCACCACGCTGTACTACGGCAAGGGCGCCGGCAGCGAGCCGACCGCTTCGGCCGTGATCGCCGACCTGGTGGACATCACCCGCCTGCACACGGCCGACCCGCACCACCGCGTGCCGCACCTGGCCTTCCAGCCCGATGCCATGAGCGACGTGGCCGTGCTGCCCATGAGCGAGGTCGTGACCAGCTACTACCTGCGTCTGCGCGTGGCCGACCAGGCCGGCGTGCTGGCCCAGGTGACGGGCCTGCTGGCCGGCGCCGGTGTGAGCATCGATGCGGTGTTGCAGCGCGAAGCCGACGAAGTGGGCGGCGAAGGCGCCACCTCCACCGACCTGATCATCCTCACGCACGAGACGCGCGAGGGCACCATGAACGACGTGATTGCGCAAATGCAGGGGCTGCCCAGCGTGCTGGCGCCGATCACCCGCATCCGCAAGGAAGAGTTGAACTGAGATGCTGTACCTGTCGACCCGCGGTCACCCGGATCGCAAGCGCTTCTGCGAAATCCTGCTCGAAGGCCTGGCGCCGGACGGTGGCCTGTACCTGCCCGAGGCGTATCCGCAGGTCGATGCCGCGACGCTGGCGCGCTGGCGCGCCGTGCTGGCCGACCAGGGTTACGCTGCGCTGGCGTTCGAGGTGCTGTCGCTCTACATCGACGACATCCCGGCGGCCGACCTGAAGGCGATCTGCGCGCGGACCTACACCGCCGAGGTGTTCGGTTCGGCCGCCATCGTGCCGCTGACGAAGCTGGAAGACGGCTTCAGTCTGGAAGCCCTGTCCAACGGCCCCACGCTGGCCTTCAAGGACATGGCCATGCAGTTGCTGGGCAACCTGTTCGAGTACGAACTGGGGCGCCGTGGGGCCGAGTTGAACATCCTGGGGGCCACCAGCGGCGACACCGGCAGCGCGGCCGAATACGCCATGCGGGGCAAACAGGGTGTGCGCGTGTTCATGCTCAGCCCGCACGGGCGCATGAGCCCGTTCCAGCAGGCACAGATGTTCAGCCTGATGGACGCCAACATCCACAACATCGCCGTCGAAGGCGTGTTCGACGACTGCCAGGACATCGTCAAGGCGGTGTCCAACGACCTGGATTTCAAGCGCCAGTACAAGATCGGGACCGTCAATTCGATCAACTGGGCCCGTCTGCTGGCCCAGGTGGTGTACTACTTCGCCGGCTATTTCTATGCCACGAGGTCCAACGATCAAAAGGTGAGCTTTGCCGTGCCTTCGGGCAACTTCGGCAACGTCTGCGCTGGCCATGTGGCACGCCAGATGGGCTTGCCGATCGGCCGCCTGATCGTCGCGACCAACGAGAACGATGTGCTCGACGAGTTCTTCCGCACCGGCACTTACCGCGTGCGCGGCAGCGCCGACACCTACGAGACGTCCAGCCCGTCCATGGACATCTCCAAGGCCAGCAATTTCGAGCGCTTCGTGTTCGACCTGCTCGGCCGCGATGCCGCGCGCACGAAAGAGCTGTTCGACGACGGGCTGCGCCAGCAAGGCCGTTTCGATCTCGGCGCCGACCCGCTGTTTGCCCAGGCTGCCAGCCGTTACGGCTTCGTCAGCGGCAAGAGCACGCACGCCGACCGCCTGGCGACGATCCAGGACATCTTCGAGCGCTTCGGCGTCATGATCGACACGCACACCGCCGATGGCGTGAAGGTGGCCCGCGAGCGGCGCCAGCCCGGCGAAACCGTCGTGGTCCTGGAGACCGCACTGCCGATCAAGTTTGCCGAAACCATCCGTGAAGCGCTGGGGCGAGACCCCGAACGGCCGGCGAAATTCGAGGGCATCGAGGCGCTGCCCAAGCGGGTGCAGGTCATGCGCGCCGACGTGGCGGCCGTCAAGCGCTACATCGGCGACCACTGCCACGCCTGAGGAGCCTGCGGTGAAGGTTGTCGGGTTGGCCGGTTTCTCCGGCGCGGGCAAAACCACGCTGGCGGAGCAGCTCATTCCGGCGCTGAAGGCGCACGGCTTGCGCGTGTCGGTGGTCAAACACGCGCACCACGCGTTCGACATCGATTACCCAGGCAAGGACACCTGGCGCCATCGCCAGGCCGGGGCCTACGAGGTGGTGGCCGCCTCCGACCGCCGCATGGCGCTGCAGCGCGAGTTTGAGCAGCCCACCGACCTGACGGTGCACGATCTGCTGCGTGTGCTGCATCCCGGCGTGGACTGGGTGCTGGTCGAAGGTTACAAGCACAGCAACCTGCTCAAGATCGAGGTCTGGCGTGCTGAAACCGGCCAGCCTGCGCAGTACCCGGACAACCCGTTCATCGCCGTGATCGCCACCGACGACCCGGAAGCCCTGCCAGCGGCCACCTTGCGCCCGGTGCTGGATCTGAACCAGCCCGCCGCGCTTGCCGCCTGGCTGGTGGAGAATGGGGATCGCTTCGAATACGTCCCTGAAGCCTACCTCTGAAGAGGAGGCAGGGAGCGATGGGCCGCACCCGGCGATCCATCGCCTGTCGGATCGCCCGGAGACCGATGCCGAACCTATGAACCAGACTGCCCCCGTTGAAAAAGCCCGCCGTCCGCTGATGGCCCTGGACACCGTGCTGGCCGACCTGCTGGCGCGCGTGGTGCCCATCGACACCACCGAAACCCTGGCCACGGTGCAGGCCGACGGCCGTGTGCTGGCCGAAGACCTGGTGTCGGCGCTGCACGTGCCGCCGCAGGACAACTCGGCCATGGACGGCTACGCGGTGCGTGTGGCCGATGTGACCGAAGCCGGGGTGGTGCTGCCCATTTCGCAGCGCATCGCGGCCGGGCATGCGGCCGTGGCGCTGCAGCCCGGCACCTGTGCCCGCATCTTCACCGGTGCGCCCGTGCCGCCCGGTGCCGACGCCATCGTGATGCAGGAGGACACGCGCGAGGTCGGCGGTGATCTGCACGCGGTGCACATCGATGCCGTGCCGCGGGCCGGCCAGTGGGTTCGCCAGGCTGGCGAGGACGTGACACGGGGTGCCGTGGTGCTGCGGTGCGGCACCCGCCTGGGCGCCACCAGCCTCGGCCTGGCTGCCGGGATCGGGCGCGCGCAGCTGCGCGTGTTCGCCCGGCCGCGCGTGGCGCTGTTCTCCACCGGCGATGAACTCGTGATGCCGGGCGACGTGCCGCCCGAGCAGATGAAGCCAGGAACCATCTACAACAGCAACCGCTTTTTCCTGCGCGTGCTGCTGGAGCGCCTGGGCTGCGAAGTCAGCGACCTGGGCATCGTGCCCGACCGGCGCGATCTCACGCTCGCGGCGCTCAAGTCTGCCGCCGATCACCACGACCTGATCCTCACCAGCGGCGGGGTTTCGGTGGGCGAGGAGGATCACATCAAGCCGGCGGTGCAGGCGCTGGGCAGCCTGGACTTGTGGCAGGTCGCCATGAAACCGGGCAAGCCCTTTGCCTACGGCACGGTGCGACGGGATGCCGGCGCCGGGGCAGATGCGGCCAAGCCCTGCCACTTCATGGGGCTGCCTGGCAATCCGGTGTCCAGTTTCGTCACCTTTCTGCTGCTGGTGCGGCCTTTCCTGCTCAAGTTGCAGGGTGCCGAGGCAGCGCTGTGGCAGGCGACGCTGCGGCCCTTGCGGGTGCCGGCGCATTTCGATCTGCCCCGCGCCGACCGCCGCCGCGAATTCCTGCGTGTGCGGCGCAACGCGCAGGGTGGGCTGGAGCTGTTTCCCAACCAGAACTCCGGCGTGCTGACGTCGACCGTCTGGGCCGATGGGCTGGTGGACAACCCGGCCGGTGCCACCATCGCCCACGGTGATCTGGTGGACTACCTGCCCCTGGCGGAGTTGCTGGCATGAAGACGGTCCAGGTGCGCTATTTCGCCGCCATCCGCGAAGCGATCGGCGCCGGCAGCGAAACCGTGCAGACCGGCGCCGCCACGCTGGCCGCATTGCGCGACGAGCTGATCGCGCGGGGCGGTGCGCACGCCGACGTGCTCGCCCGGCACCGCGCGGTGCGCATGGCCCTGAACCAGGCCATGGTCGACGAAACGGCTCCCCTGGGCGAGAACGCCGAAGTGGCGTTCTTTCCGCCCGTGACCGGCGGCTGACGGCGGCTCAGCCGCCGCGTGCCGCCGCCAGCCTGGCTGGCAGGTTCAGCGATTGGGCGCGCCAGGCGGCCGACGGCGGCATCATGGGCGGCCGGAGTTCGGCACCGATCTCGCCGCGCTCGGCCAGCCAGGCCTTGACCGGACCGGGGTTCGGCTGTGCGAAGGCCGCTTCCACCAGCGGCAGCAGGGGCTGCCACATCGCCCGTGCAGCGGCCAACTCGCCGGCCTGCAACAGGGCGATCACCCGGGCGAATGCCGCCGTGGCCAGATGGGCGCTGGCCGCGATGGCGCCGCGGCCGCCCAGGGCCACGGTGCTGAACAACTGGATGTCTTCGCCGGCCAGCACGTCGAGCCGGCCGTCGGCGATGAGCGCCTGGGTCTTGGCCGCGTCGCCGCCGCAGTCCTTGATGGCGCGGATGTTCGGGTGCGTGGCCAGTGTCAGCAGCGTGTCGCGCTCCAGCACGGCGCCGGTGCGGTACGGAATGTCGTAGACGATCAGCGGCGCGGCGGCGGCGTCGGCAATCGCCTGGAACCAGTGCAGGGCGCCGGCCTGGCCCGGCCGGATGTAGTGGGGCGCGGGCACCAGCAGGCCGGCCAGCGGCCGCCGTGCCAGGGTGCGCACCCATTGCAGGGTCTCGGGCAGGTGGTAGCCCGACAGGCCCATCACCACCGGCAGGCCGCTCGCGGCCTCGGTCACCGTGTCGAGCAGGGCCAGTTGTTCATCGGCATCGAGCGCGGCGGCCTCGCCGGTCGAACCACAGACCACGAGGCCGGTGATGCCATCGGCGCACAGGCGCCGGGTGAGCCGCGCCGCGGCGTCATGGTCGATGCGGCCTTCGCGCAGCGGGGTGACGAGGGGAATCCAGAGACCCTGGAACAAAGGAGCGGGAGCAGAGGCAGAAGCAGACACGGGCACATTCCTATCCGTTGGGACCGAGAAGGAACCGTGGACGAAGGAGGTCGGGTGTGCCAGCTGGGGGAGAGGCTCCGTCGCTCATCCGAGCACGGAGCCACAGCTCCGGTCAGATGAGCTGCAGTTTTTTGGCTTTGGCGGCCACGGCCAGACCCGTGCCCCGGGGCGAGACCCGGGAGGCGAAGGGACGGTGATCGGGGCGAGCCATGGCGCGCAGTATAGCGGGCCCTCTGCCACAATCGTTGCCATGTCCGATGCCCCCACGCCCTTGCCGCACCCGACCCGTGTCTCTGTGCAGACGGCCGACTTCAGCCTCGACGACGAGGTGGCGGCGTTGCGTGCGGGCGACCCGGGCGTGGGGGCGGTCTGCGCGTTTGTCGGCACCGTGCGCGACCGCAACGGCGCGACCGGCCTGGCCGGGCAGGCGACCCCATCGGTGTTGTCCCTGGAACTGGAGCACTACCCAGGCATGACCGAAAAGGCCATCGAGGCGATGGCGGCCGAGGCCTTTGCCCGCTTCGACATCCGGGGCGTGCGCGTGATCCACCGCGTCGGCCTGCTGCAGCCGCTCGACCAGATCGTGCTGGTGGCGGTGACCTCGGCGCACCGTGGCGAAAGCTTCCAGGCCTGCGAATTCCTGATGGACTACCTCAAGACCCAGGCGCCTTTCTGGAAGAAGGAGCAGACGCCCGAGGGCGCGCGCTGGGTCGATGCGCGCGTGAGCGACGACGCGGCGCTGGCCCGCTGGGGCATCGAAAGCCGCAATGGCTGAGCCGGCCGGCGCGCCGTCGCTGCCGCCAGGCGACATCGAGGCCATCGAGAGGGCGACGCTGGCCGCCGTGGCGCCCGAGCGCCTGGACAGCCTGCCGTGCTGGTTGCTGCCGCTGGACCCCGGCACCATCGGCCGAGCCCACAGCGCCGTACCGCTGCACCACGGCGCGCACGACCCGGCCCTGATCGGCTTGCTGGCCGATCGTTACCGCGTGGCCGGGCTGGCGCCGGTGTTCCGGCTGCCCGATCTGCCCAGTTTCGAGACCTGGCGCCGCCTGCTGGCGGTGGGGGGCTATCACCGCCGGCAACCCACATTCACCCAGGTCGGCGCGCTCGATGGCCTGATCGCGCTGGCACCCGATACCGCCGGGGCGAGCCTGTCCACGCGCCCCGACGCGGCCTGGATGGCGATGTATCTGGGCGAAGGGTTGGATCCGGTCGATGGTGCCTGCCGCTCGCGGGCGCTGGCCCGCGCCGATGGCACCCTGTTTGCCAGCCTGCGCGAAGGCGGGCAGACGCTGGCCTGCGGTGCGGCGTGTTATGCCCAGGGTTGGCTGAGCCTGCACGGGTTGCGCACGGCGGCGGGCCAGCGGGGCCGCGGTCTGGCGGGTCGGTTGATCCGCGTGATGGCCGAAGAGGCCCGGCGGCGTGGCATCGAACGGGCCTTTCTCCAGGTCGATGCGGGCAACGACGCAGCCCTGGCGCTGTATCGACGCGCCCGCATGGCCACCGCCTGGACCTACGCCTACTGGCGTGCGGCCTGAGAGGCCGAGCGGCAGGCCGCGCTGCGTGCCGATGGGCCGGTGCTTGCGCTGCGTCAAACCCGCTTGACCTCGCGCGAAGCGGGTCTTGAAATGGCGGCCACCAGTGCCACCTAAGCGTCAGTTCAAGCTTTCGGGAGCCACTTTCCATGCGCATCGACAAACTCACCACCAAATTCCAGGAAGCCCTGGGAGAAGCCCAGAGCCTGGCGCTGGGCAAGGACCACGCCTACATCGAACCGGCCCACCTGCTGCTGGCCATGCTGCGCCAGACCGATGGCCCGAAGTCGCTGCTGCAGCGCGCAGGCGTCAACGTGCCTGGCCTGAGCAAGGCGACTGAAGACGCCGTCAGCCGCCTGCCCGAGGTGCAGGGGCAGGATCAGGTGCAGCCCAGCCCGGATCTGGTCAAGCTGCTGCAGGCCACCGAAAAGGAAGCCATCAAGCGCGGGGACGCGTTCATCGCCAGCGAACTGTTCCTGCTCGCCGTGGCCGACCACAAGGGCGAGATCGGCCGCATCGCCAACGAAAACGGTCTGAGCCGCAAGAGCCTGGAAGCTGCCATCGCCGCCGTGCGCGGCGGCCAGACCATGGATTCTCCCGAAGGTGAAAGCCAGCGCGAGGCGCTCAAGAAGTACACGCTGGACCTCACCGAGCGCGCCCGCCAGGGCAAGCTGGACCCGGTGATCGGCCGCGACGACGAGATCCGTCGCGCGATCCAGGTGCTGCAGCGCCGCAGCAAGAACAACCCGGTGCTGATCGGCGAACCCGGCGTCGGCAAGACCGCCATCGTCGAAGGCCTGGCGCAGCGCATCGTCAATGGCGAAGTGCCCGAAACCCTGCGTGAAAAGAAGGTGCTGGTGCTCGATATGGCGGGCCTGCTGGCCGGCGCCAAGTACCGGGGCGAGTTCGAGGAGCGCCTGAAGTCCGTGCTCAAGGAAGTGGCGCAGGACGAGGGCCGCATCATTCTTTTCATCGACGAGATCCACACCATGGTCGGTGCGGGCAAGGCCGAAGGCGCCATCGACGCCGGCAACATGCTCAAGCCGGCGCTGGCGCGGGGTGAATTGCACTGCATCGGCGCGACCACGCTCGACGAATACCGCAAGTACATCGAGAAGGACGCCGCGCTGGAGCGCCGCTTCCAGAAGGTGCTGGTCGACGAACCCACGGTGGAACAGACCATCGCCATCCTGCGCGGCCTGCAGGAGAAGTACGAGGTGCACCACGGCGTGGACATCACCGACCCGGCCATCGTGGCTGCGGCTGAACTCAGCCACCGCTACATCACCGACCGCTTCTTGCCCGACAAGGCCATCGACCTGATCGACGAGGCGGCGGCCAAGATCAAGATCGAGATCGACTCCAAGCCCGAGGTCATGGACAAGCTCGACCGCCGGCTGATCCAGCTCAAGATCGAGCGCGAGGCCATGAAGAAGGAGACCGACGAGGCCTCGCAGAAGCGCCTGGCGCTGATCGACGAGGAAATCGCCGAGCTGCAGAAGGAAGCGGCCGACCTGGAAGAGATCTGGAAGGCCGAAAAGGCCCAGGCCCAGGGCAGTGCGCAGGTGCGCGAGGCGATCGAAAAGCTCAAGCTGCAGATCGAGGAACTCAAGCGCAAGGGCGACTTCAACAAGGTCGCCGAGCTGCAGTACGGCAAGCTGCCGGAACTGGAAAAGCAGCTCAAGGAGGCGCAGGACAAGGAAGCCGGGCAGGGCGCCAGCGGCAGCTGTCCCAAGCTGCTGCGCACCCAGGTGGGCGCGGAAGAAATCGCCGAAGTGGTGAGCCGCGCCACGAGCATTCCGGTGGCCAAGATGATGCAGGGCGAAAAAGACAAGCTCTTGCAGATGGAGGCCAAGCTGCACGAGCGTGTGGTGGGCCAGGACGAAGCGATTGCCGCCGTGGCCAACGCCATCCGCCGCTCGCGCTCGGGCCTGTCCGACCCGAATCGGCCGACCGGCTCCTTCCTGTTCCTGGGCCCCACCGGCGTGGGCAAGACCGAGCTGTGCAAGGCGCTGGCTGGCTTCCTGTTCGACAGCGAAGAGCACCTGGTGCGTATCGACATGAGCGAATTCATGGAGAAGCACTCGGTGGCCCGCCTGATCGGCGCGCCGCCCGGCTACGTGGGCTACGAGGAGGGCGGCTACCTGACGGAAGCCGTGCGCCGCAAGCCCTACAGCGTGCTGCTGCTCGATGAGGTGGAAAAAGCCCACCCGGACGTGTTCAACGTGCTGCTGCAGGTGCTGGACGACGGTCGCCTGACCGATGGCCAAGGCCGCACCGTGGACTTCAAGAACACGGTCATCGTCATGACCAGCAACATCGGCTCGCACCTGATCCAGGCGATGGTGGGCGAGCCGTATGAGGATGTGAAGGATGCGGTCTGGGGCGAGCTGAAACAGCACTTCCGGCCCGAGTTCCTGAACCGCATCGACGAGACGGTGGTGTTCCACGGCCTCGACGCGCAGCACATCGAAGCGATTGCGGGCATCCAGCTCAAGGCGCTGCAGGCCCGTCTGCAGAAGATGGACCTGCGGCTGGACGTGGCGCCGGCGGCCATGGCCGAGCTGGCCAAGGTCGGCTTCGACCCGGTGTTTGGTGCGCGGCCGCTCAAGCGCGCGATCCAGCAGCGCATCGAGAACCCGCTCTCGAAGCTGCTGCTGGAGGGCAGGTATCCGCCGAAGTCGGCCATTCCGGTTGGCGTCGATCCGGTGCGCAACCCGGGGGTGTTCGAGTTCGGCGAGCCGATCGTGCTGCCCTGAGCGCAGGCGCCCTCGGGGTGCCTGCGGCTCTCAGCCTGTTTGCTTTGGATTTAAAAGACACAAACGGTTGCAATTAAAGGGCGCGCGGGTGCCTCACGGTGGCCATGCAGGCGGCACTTTGACCGATGGCGGACCGGTGGTGGGGGTATAACGCGAAGGGTTTTCTCCCCGCCGCTGTCCCTCCCGTCTGCCTCTGCCATGCCGGCCGATTCGTCCCTGCTCGAACAATGTTTTGCCCGTGTGGTGCACGAGGCCGGACCCTTGTCCGGGCGCTGCATCGACGTGGCCATTGCCAGCCTCCAGCAGGCCGAGAACCAGGGCCGGGAGGTGGCCGAACGCGAGGGCCTGGCCAACGCCTGGTGGCGCCTGCAACAGCAGCGCGATGCCCTCGTGGCGCAATACCCGGACCGGTTGGCGCAGGCTTTCCGCCAGGGTGATGGCGGGTCTTCGCTGTCGGTGCCAGCGCCACTGTCGGGGTCGTCCTTTCTGGCCCTCGTGGACGACAACGCGGTGAACGAGTCGCTCGAGGCCGTTCGCCTGCAGCAGGCGCTGATGCCGGTGGTGGAGCAGGCGCTGGCGATGGTGGACGCCCGCATGAGTTCGCTCATCGGGCTGGAGACCGTGCACGTCGAGAAGAACCCCATCCGGCCTTCGGTGTTCGTGCGCACGCTGCGCGACCTGATGTCCGAGCGCGAAAGCGACGCGCCCGTGCGCACGCTGTGGCTGCAGCACGTGGCCCCGCCGCTGGCGCGCGAGCTGTGCACCCTGTACGAGCGCGTGGCGCTGATGCTGCAGAACGCTCATGTGCAGGAAGCCGGCTACCGCATCCGGCTGGTGGCCGATGGGGCGCCGTCCAGGCCGTCCCCGCTGGCCCAGGAAGGGCCGCCGGAGGACGACGGCGAAACCTCGGCGAGCCGCTGGGGGAGCGTGTCTGCCGCGCCGGCGGGCACGGCGACGCCGCCCGCAGCCGATTTCCGCATGGGGGATCTGGCGCGGGAACAGACGCCGCTGCGGCACGGGGTGATGCGGGCTTTCCTGGCGGGTGAGGGTGAGGCTTTCGATGCCCCGCTCGACAACGGCTATTACGAGCAGGTGCGTCACGAGCTGGCCCGCGTGGACGGTCATGCGGCACGGCCACCGCTGGACGAAGGGGCGATCGAACGCGAGCGCACCCGGTACCGCGACCTGCCGGTGGTCGAGCGCCCGGCACGCCAGGTGCATGGGGCCTCGCCGCTGAGTGCCGAGCGCTGGGGGGTCTACGCGGCGCCGCACGAACGCGCGCGGGTGCTGCTGGAGCTCAAGCACCAGGCGGACCAGGTGTCGCAGGCCGTGGGGCTGGACGTGGTGCGCAAGCTGGTCGACCAGGTCGCCCGCGATCCGCTGCTGCTGGCGCCCGTGCGCGAAGCCGTGGTGGCGATGGAGCCGGCGCTGCTGCGCCTGGCGATGACCGAGCCGCGCTACTTCGGGCAGGACGACCACCCGGCGCGCCGGCTGATCGAGAGCGTGGCCCAGCGCAGCTTCCGCTACAACGACGAATTCGCCACCGATTTCGACGCGTTCTTCGAGCCCGTGCGCGCGCAGGTGGTGGCGCTCAATGACGCCGCTTCGCCAGAGCCGGCCCCTTTTGCGCAGGCGCTGTCGTCGTTGCAGGCCCACTGGTCGGCGGCCGATGCCGAGGGCGAAGAGCGCCAGAAACGCCAGCGCGACGCGCTGCAGTTGGCCGAGGCGCGCCAGGAGCTGGCCAACCAGATCGCCTGGGAAATCAGCCACCGCCCCGATCTCTACAACGTGCCGGGCATCGTGCTCGACTTCCTCTACGGGTCGTGGTCGCTCGTCATCGCCGGGGCGCAACTGAGCCACCCCGAAGCGGGCGAAGACCCTTTCGGCTTCCGCAAGGTCATCGGCGACCTGCTCTGGAGCACGCGCCGCGAAGTGACCCTGCGCCAGCCGCGCCAGCTGTTCGACATCGTGCCGAGCATGCTGCAGACACTGCGCCGGGGCCTGGACATGCTGGGCAAGCCCCCCGAAGAGACCCAGACCTTTTTTGATGCGCTGCTCAAGCTGCACGAACCCGCGCTCAAGCTGCGCCGGATTCGTGCCCAGGCCGACCACGCCGGGTCCTCCGGGCGGACGCCGCTCGACATCGGCGAGGGCGACGACAGCACCCTGCACGACACCCTGTTGGCTGCGGCCACGCCCGAACAGCAGAAACCCCAACCCCCTGAACAGCCCTGGATCGGCCAGCGCGAACGGGCCTTCGCCGGCCTCGACCCGATGCCGGTGCCCGGCACGGAAGAGGCCGGGGTCGGAGACCGCAGTCTGGCCGAGGGGGCGGAAACCCCGGCGCCGATGCCGCCCGAAGCCCTGACCGACCTGCTGTCGGCGCTTCAGGTCGGCGGCTGGGCGGACCTGCATTCGGGGGGGGAATGGCTGCGGGCGCAGCTCGTCTGGGTCGGCACGAACCGCAACCTGTTCCTGTTCACCAGCCGTGGGGGCCGTTCCCACACCATGACGCGCCGCAGCTGCGAAAAGCTGCTGAGCGGGCGCTGGCTGCGGCCGGTGGCTAGCCGGCCGGTGGTGAAGAAAGCCCTGGAAGCCGTGGTCCAGGCCGCGCCGCGCGGCGCCCCGCGGCACGATGCCGTGGCCCTGGCCGACTGAAGACATTCCCGCGTTCCATGCCGCTTTCCACCTTTTCCCCGCAAGCGCTCTTTGATGCCCAGCACCAGGCCAGCCGGGCACAGATCGACGTGCCGCAGGCGTTGCGGCGCGACCGCCTGCAGCGCCTGCAGGCCCTGATTCACCAACACGGCCATGCCCTGGCTGACGCGGTGCAGGCCGACTTCGGTGCGCGGTCGCACCGCCTGACCGAGGTGGCCGACCTGTTCGTCCTGCGGGCCGAGCTGGTGCACCTGCAGCGCCGCCTGTCGCGCTGGATGGCGCCGCGGCGCGTGCCCACGCCGGCCTATCTGTGGCCTGCCCGGGGGCTGCTGCAGCGCCAGCCGCTCGGCGTGGTGGGCGTCATCGGGCCCTGGAACTATCCCATCCAGTTGACCCTGGGGCCGGCAGCCGCGGCCCTGGCGGCGGGCAACCGCGTGATGATCAAGCCGAGCGAGATCACGCCCCGCACGTCGGCGGTGCTGGCCGAGGCCGTGCAGGCCGGGTTTGCGGCCGATGAAATGGCGGTGGTGCAGGGCGGCGCCGACGTGGCCCGGGCGTTTGCCGCCTTGCCCTTCGACCACCTGTTCTTCACAGGCTCAACCGCCGTCGGGCGCCAGGTGGCGATGGCCGCCGCCGCGAACCTGACACCCACGACGCTGGAGCTGGGCGGCAAATCGCCCTGCATCGTCGACGCATCGGCCGATCTGGCCGATGCGGCCCTGAAGATCGCGCACGGCAAGCTGCTCAACGGCGGGCAGACCTGCATCGCTCCCGATTACGTGCTGCTGCCGCGCGGGCGCGAGGCGGCTTTTGAACAGGCCTTGCGGGCGGCGGTGCAGCGCCTGTTCCCCCGCATCGCCGGCAATGCCGACTATGCGGCCATCGTCACCCCGCGCCATCTGGAGCGTCTGCACGCCCTGGTGGCCGAAGCGCAGGCGGCGGGCGCGCGCGTGGTGCCTCTGGCGGAGGCGCCGCCTGACGGCGGCCCGCGGCAGATGGCGCCGGTGCTGGTGTTTGACCCGCCGGCGGCTGGCCTGCGGCTGATGGACGAAGAGATCTTCGGCCCGGTGCTGCCGGTGCTGCCTTGCGACAGCGCCGACGAAGCCATCGCCTTCATCAACGCGCGGCCACGGCCGCTGGCGCTGTACTGGTTCGGCACCGACACCGCCGCACGCGACCGGGTGCTGGCGCACACGGTCAGCGGCGGCGTGTCGGTCAACGACACGCTGATGCACATCGTGCACCCGAACCTGCCCTTCGGCGGGGTGGGCGACAGTGGCTGGGGCGCCTACCACGGCGAGACCGGGTTCCGGCGTTTCACGCAGGAGAAGCCGGTGCTGATCCAGTCGCGCTGGGCGCTGGGGCAGGTGGTCTACCCGCCGTACGGCGAGCGCTTCGACCGCTTCATGAGCGTGCTGCGCCGCCTGTTCTGAACCGCGGCGCGGCCTGCCGAGTGTCAGCCTGTGGCGCCCGTGGGCTCGTCTTCCCCGATGGCGATCTTGTGCAGGAAGCCCTGGCCTTGCAACTCGTGGGCGAGTTCGGTGACGTCGTGGTCGAGCAGGCGCGAGAGTTCGCGCATGCTGCGCCGGCCGTTGGCCATGAGCAGCAGCGCATAGGCCTTGCGGCCGATGACGTGGGGGTGGGACAGGGCCTCCCAGGCCTGGGGAGTTTTGGCGAAGCGTTCAACGGGGGGCATGATGCGGGGCGGATCGGGCTTTCGCCCGGATGACCAGCAAGATATGGGCCTGTTGTGACGCCCGCTTGACGCACCAGGCCTTCGTTTCCATCTGTTACTTTTCTGTCATGACCACGCCGTCCATCACCCTCTTTCACAACCCCGCCTGCAGCACGTCGCGCCAGGTGCTGGCCATGATCCGCGACGCGGGTTTCGAGCCGCAGGTGGTCGAATACCTGAAGACGCCTTACACCCGCGAGCAGCTCAGCAGTCTGCTGCAGGCGATGGGTCTCGGGCCGCGTGCGGTGCTGCGCACCAAGGGCGATCTCGCTGGCGAGCTGGGGCTGGACCGCCCCGGGGTGGACGATGAGACCCTGCTGCAGGCCATGGTGGCGCACCCGGTGCTGGTGGAGCGCCCCATCGTGGTGACCCCGCTGGGCACGCGGCTGTGCCGGCCCAAGGAGCGGGTGCTGGAGGTGCTGCCGTCCCGCGCCTGAGGCGGGGCCGTGCGTCTCCGTTCCGCCCGCGTCAGTCGGCCGTGGAACGGGCGCGTGGGCCGAAGTGGGTGGGCGACTGGCCCAGGGCGGTGCGGAACATGGCACTGAACGCGCTGTCGCTGGCATAACCGCAGCGCCGCGCCACTTCGCCCACCGGCAGGCCCCGGGCCAGCAGCGGCAAGGCGTGCGCGAGCACGGCCTGCTGGCGCCATTGTGGGTAGCTGAGCCCGAGCTCGGCCCGGAACAGGCGCGCCAGCGTGCGTTCGCTGGCGCCCACGCTGCCGGCCCATTCGGCCAGCGTAGCGCGGTCGCCGGGCTCGTGGAGCACGGCTTCGCACAGGGTGCGCAGGCGCTTGTCGCCGGTTTCCGGGTGCGGCATCGGCACCCCCAGGGGCTGGGTATCGGCGCGGGCGATCTCGTCGAGCACCAGCAGGGTCAGGGCCTGCTCGCGCGCGGGCTGGCCGCCGGCCTGGTCGAGCGCGGGAATGAGTTCGCGCAGCAGGTCGCTGACCACGATCATCCGGCAGGTGGACCAGCCCGGCGGGCTGACGTCGGGGTGCAGGTACAGCGTGCGGAAGTCGGCCGCTTCCAGCGCCAGTGCGGCATGGCGCACGCCGGGGGCGATCCACACCGCGCGGGAGGGCGGCACGATGTAGGTGACCTCGTCGCTGGCGTCGAGCCCGCGGGCGGCCACCACCTGGAGCATGCCGCTGGCGCAATAGGCCAGTTGCGCCCACAGGTGGCGGTGCGGCACGAAATGCGTGTCGATGGGCAGATGGCGCGCGCGCACCCGCACCGGTCGGGAGGGGGTGGGTTCAAAGCCGTCGGTATCGCCGACCGGCACCCGGTGCGGCTGGCGGGGCAAGGCCATGAGGTTGTCGGGAATTCGCTAAATATTGTCGTACTGTCGCATACCTGCAATCGCGGCCGATACTACAGTACCGGCCATGAGCACCGCAAGCCTTTCCCCGACCCCGCTCGTGCCCCTGAAGCAGGACGCGGGCGTGATTTCCCTCATCGGCATCGCCCACCTGATCAGCCACTTTTCCCAGTTGCTGCTGGCGCCGCTGTTCCCCTGGCTGAAGGACGCCTTCCAGGTCAGCTACACCCAGCTGGGTTTTCTGATGACGCTGTTCTTCATCGTCTCCTGCGTGGTGCAGACGGCGTCCGGCTTCCTGGTCGACCGGCACGGGCCGCGTCCCATCCTGTTCGCCGGGCTGGGGCTGCTGGCGGTGGCGGCATTCGGCTATGCCCTGAGCACCAGCTACTGGATGCTGGCGGTGTTTGCGATGGTGGCCGGGGTGGGCAACGGGGTCTTCCACCCGGTGGACTACACGCTGATCAACCGCAAGGTCAGCGCCTCCAGACTGGGCCACGCCTACAGCGTGCATGGCATCACCGGCAGCCTGGGCTGGGCGGCGGCACCAGCCCTGGTGGTGCCGCTGACCCTGGCCTTTTCGTGGCGTGTGGCGCTGGCGGCGGCCGGTGTCGTGGCGCTGGTGGTGCTGGTGGTGGTCTGGTGGCGCCGCGACTGGCTGGCGCTGCCGGCCGCCCGTCCGGCACCTGCCACCGGGGCCCAGGGCGCGCAGCCGGCCGACAGCGGGTTTGCCTTCCTGCGCATCCCGGCGGTGTGGATGTGCTTCGGGTTCTTCTTTTTCTACGCCATGGTGATCAGCGTGGTGCAGGCCTTTGCCCCGGAAGCGGCGCGCCACCTGCACGGTGTGCCGCTGGCGCTGGGCGCGGTCTGCCTGACGGCCTACATGGTGTCGGCCGCTGGCGGCATGGTGCTGGGCGGCTTCCTGGCGGCCGATCCTTCGCGCTGCGAACGCATCGTGGGCGTGGCTTTCGGCATCGCCGCGGTGATGGCGCTGACCCTGGCGCTGGCCGATCTGCCGGTGATGGCCGTGCCGGTGCTGTTTGCGCTGATGGGCTTTGCCTCGGGCATCGCCGGGCCGTCGCGCGATCTGCTGGTCAAACGCTCCACGCCCGAAAACGCCACCGGCCGCGTGTACGGGGTGGTCTATTCCGGGCTGGACATCGGCCAGGCGGCGACGCCGCTGATCTTCGGCCGCCTGATGGACCATGGCCAGTACACCGCCGTGCTGCTGGGGCTGGCCGTGGTGCAGGCGGTGCTGATCGCCAGCGCCTTCAATGTGCGCCGGGTGCGGCGCACCGCCGCCGGGCCGGTGTCGGCCGCTGCCTGAAAAAAACGGGCGCCCAATGGCGCCCGCCGTCAGACCACGGTGCGGTGCCGCTCGATGCAGGTGGTCAGCACCTCGTCGCCGTCGCGCTGCCACCAGTCCTGGGTGGAGAAGATCTCCACCTCGGCAAAGCCTTCGTAGCCGGCGGCTTCCACCCACTGGCGCAGCCGCCGCAGCTCGATGACGCCATCGCCCATCATTCCGCGGTCGTTGAGCAGGTCGCGTGTGGGGGTGAGCCAGTCGCAGACGTGGTAGGCCAGCAGGCGCGAGCGCTCCTGGGGCGTGCGGCGTTCGCCCGCGCGGGCGGTCTGGGCCTGCAGCTTCGGGTCCCACCAGCAGTGGTAGGCGTCGAGCGCCACGCCCAGCAGGCCGCTGCGCGCCGGGTCCAGTTCATCGCACAGGTCCAGCGCCTGCTCCAGTGTGTTGACGCAGGCGCGTTCGGCGGCCTGCATGGGGTGCAGGGGCTCAATCGCCAGCGGCAGGTTCACTTCGCGCGCGTAGGCCAGCGTGGCGGCGATGCCGTCGCGCACTTCGTGACGCGCGCGGGCGATGTCCTTGTGCACCGGCCGGCCTTCCAGCGCGCCGGGCAGGGCGCCGACCACCAGCACCAGGCAGGGCGCGCCCAGCGTCAGCGCCTCGTCGATGGCGCGGCGGTTGTCGTCCAGCGCGGCGCGCAGGCCAGCGGTATCGGCGGCCGGGAAGAAGCCGCCGCGGCAGTAGCCCGAGAGGCCGATGTCCAGGGCCTTGAGCTGGCGCGCGGTGTCGGCCAAGCCGGCGGCGGCCACCTGGTCGCGCCAGGGGCTGATCGCGCGCACGCCGTGTGCCGCACACTGGTCGATCAGGCGTGCCAGCGGCACCTCCTGCCCGCGCTGGCGCCGGATGGTCGCGGTGTTGATCGAGAGCCAGCGGTGGTCCGCGGAAAAGTCCCTCATGCCGCGACCCCGTGCACGGCCAGCAACTGGCCCATGCGTTGCACGGCCAGTTCGGGTTGTTCCAGCAGGTGGGCCGCGTCGGCCAGGCGGAACAGCTCGGCCAGGTGCACCAGGCTGCGCGTGCTCTGCTGGCCGCCGACCATGGTGAAGTGGCTCTGGTGGCCGTTGAGCCAGGCCATGAAGACCACGCCGGTCTTGTAAAAGCGCGTGGGCGCCTGGAAGATGTGGCGCGACAGCGGCACCGTGGGGCCCAGGATGGCGTGGAAGCGTTCGGTGTGGCCCTGCGCCAGTTCGCCAAGCGCAGCGCTCGCGGCCGGCGCGATGGCGTCGAAGATGCCCAGCAGCGCGTCGCTTTTTCCGTGCGTGGCTTCGTTGCCCCAGCCGTCACCGGCAATGAGTTCGGCGTAGTTGAAGTCGTCGCCGGTGTACATGCGCACACCGGGCGCCAGGCGCCGGCGCATGGCGATTTCCTTGTCCTTGTCGAGCAGGGAGATCTTGATGCCGTCGACCTTGTCCGCGTGCGCGGCGATGATGCCCAGCGCCGTGTCCATGGCGGCGTCGGTGTCGCGTGTGCCCCAGTAGCCGGCCAGCGCCGGGTCGAACATCTCGCCCAGCCAGTGCAGCACCACCGGCTGGCGCGCCTGGCTCAGCACGCGGTCGTAGACGCGTTCGTAGTCGGCCGGGCCTTTGGCCACACGGGCCAGGGCACGGCTGGCCATCACGATCAGCTTGCCGCCCAGCTTTTCGATGGCGGCCATCTGCTCTTCGTAGGCGCGGATCACGTCGTCCACGCTTTTCGCGTCCTCGGGAGCGAGGTGGTCGGTGCCGCAGCCCGACGCCACCAGCGCGCCGGGCACGTCGCGCGCGGCGTCGAGCGAGCGGCGGATCAGCTCCAGCGAGGTGGGCCAGTCCAGGCCCATGCCGCGTTGCGCGGTGTCCATGGCCTCGGCCACGCCCAGCCCCAGCGACCACAGGCGCTGGCGGTAGGCGATGGTGGCGTCCCAGTCCACCGCGCTCTGCAGCCAGGGGTCGATGGCGGCGCGCGGGTCGGCGACCACATGGGCGGCGGAGTAGGCGATGCGGTTGAAGGCGGGGCGACTGGCGGGCAGTGCGAGCGGAGCGCCCTGGAGCGCGTAGCGGGCCAGCGCGCCGTCGGTCTGGGGCAGGTTGAGCGACAGTGTCATGGCGCGCCTCAGAAATTCAGCGCGGGCACGTCCACCCAGCGGCGCTCTTTCCAGCTTTGCAGCGCGGTTTCCACCAGCTGCACCCCCTTGGCGCCTTCGGGCAGGGTCCACTGGTAGGGCGCGTCTTCCACCACGTGGCGGATGAAGTGTTCCCACTGGATCTTGAAGCCGTTGTCGTAGGCCTGGGTGTCGGGCACGTCCTGCCACTGCTCGGAGAAGTTCATGGTGTTCTTGATGTCCGGGTTCCACACCGGGCGCGGCGTGTTCACGCGGCTTTGCGCCTTGCAGCCGGTGAGCGTGGCGACGGCAGAGCCGTGTGTGCCATCCACATGGAAGGTGACGAGGTCGTCGCGGTTCACGCGGGTGGCCCAGCTCATGTTGAGCTGCGCGACCACCGGCTCGCCGTTGTGGCCGATCAGTTCGGCGGTGGCGTAGGCGGCGTCGTCGGCGGTGCAGGGGTAGGGCTGGCCGGCTTCGTCCCAGCGCTGCGGGATGTGGGTGGTGCCCAGGCAGCTGATGCTCTTGACCTCGCCGAACAGGTTGTCCAGCACATAGCGCCAGTGGCACATCATGTCGAGGATCATGCCGCCGCCGTCTTCGGCGCGGTAGTTCCAGCTCGGGCGCTGGATGGGCTGCAGGTCGCCCTCGAACACCCAGTAGCCGAACTCCAGGCGCAGCGACAGCATGCGACCGAAGAAGCCGGCGCGGCGCAGCATGTCCAGCTTGCGCAGGCCGGGCAGGAACAGCTTGTCCTGCACGGCGCCGTGTTTCAGGCCCGAGGCCTGCGCGGTCCTGGCGATGTCCATCGCCTCGGCCAGCGTGGTGGCGATGGGTTTTTCGCAGTACACGTGTTTGCCGGCGCGCAGCGCCTGGGCCAGCAGGGTGGGGCGCATCTGCGTGGTGCCGGCGTCGAAGAAAACGGTGTCGCTGGGGTTGGCCAGCGCGGCGTCGAGGTTGGTGCCCCAGCGGCCGATGCCGTGGGCCCGGGCCAGCGCTTCGATCTTTTCGGCGTTGCGGCCGATGAGGATCGGGTCGGGCATGACCTTGTCACCGTTGGACAGCGTCACGCCCCCCTGGTTGCGGATGGCGACGATGGAGCGGATCAGGTGCTGGTTCATGCCCATGCGTCCGGTGACGCCGTGCATGATGAGACCGAGATTCTGGGTGGCCATGGTGTGTCCTCCTGGCGGGTTTCAAAGAATGGGGGTGAGGCGGTCCCACAGCGGCGCGGCGCTGCTGCCGAAGCCGGGGGCGTGAAGGTCTTGCAGGGCGATCTGCCCCTGGCGCACGGCCAGGTGCGGGCGCCCGGCGGTGTCGTCGTAGAGGTGCGGGTGGGCGCGGGCGAAGGCGGTGGCTTCTTCCGCGGGCGCGATACCGAAGCCGTCCACGTAGTGGTGGCCGTTGCGTTCGATGTGGGTCACGCCCAGGCTGCTGGCGAGCAGGCAGTCCTGCTGCACCGCCAGGCCGGCCTGGCAGGTGAGGTCTTCGCCCGAGAGCAGCAGGCCGGGTGTGCGCGCGATGCGCGCCGCGCTGTGCAGCGACCGGTAGATGCCCTTGCAGGCCTTGCTGGAAATGCCCCGGTAGCCGAGTGCCAGGCCCCGCTCCAGCGCGTCGTCGCTGTCGTCGGATTCATCGAGGATCACGGGCACCGGTATCTTCAGGGCATGCAGGGGCTGTTCCAGCGCCACCTTGCGCGCCAGTGGCTGCTCCAGCAGCAGGGTGCGTTGCAGCAGGCCTTGCAGGGCGGGCGTGGCCTGCAAAGCCTGCCAGTGCTGGCCGAGGGCATCGGTGTCGGTGAAGGTTTCGTTGCCGTCCAGCGTCACGCGGTAGTCGCCCGCATGGGTGTCGAGCACCGCGGCGATGCGCGCGAGGCGCTCCCGGTCGGGTTCGATCTGGCCTGAGAGCTTGAGCTTGAAGTGGTGCAGGCCGTAGGCCCGGATGGCCGCCTCCAGGGTGGCGGGCAAGCCGTCCTGCGGATCGTGGCCATCGTCGCGGTCTTGCAGGCGGTCGGCCAGGCCCACGGTGTGGCGCAGCGTGACACTGGCGGCTTCCACCAGCGGCAGGCTGGGGCTCCAGGGGTCGCCGAGCAGACCGGCCCGCAAGCCGCGCACCCAGCCCAGGCCGCGCGCCTTGAGCACCGCGTCGGCCACGGCCTTGTCGAGCTGTGCGGGCCCGAATTGCGCCGCCAGCCGGGGCAGGCCCTGCGCCACCGACGTGGCGATCGCGGCGCTGCCCGCCTCCTGGTGGAGCCGGTGGGCACTGGCCATGGGGCCGGCGCCGGTGTAGGCGTCGCGGGCGCTGCGCAGCGACTGGCGCAATTGCTCGAAGTTCTGTTCGTGGGTGAGTTCGGGGTGCTTGTCGAACCACTTGGGCACCATCAGCTCGGCGCTGGCTCCGTCGACGCGGCGGCCCTCGATCTCGACCTGCACGCGCACGAAGGCCTGCGGGCAGCGGGTGACGGTGGCGGCGCCGAAGCGGAACGGCAGGCGCAGGGTGACGGGGCGTTCGTACAGGGCCACCGACAGCAGTTTCAGGGCGACAGCCTTCATGGCGATTCGGCCTCCAGCGCGGCTTGCAGCCCGCTCACATGCCCGGCGCTGAACGCCGCGCAGCCCGGACCATCGGGCACGTAATCAAAGGGTTCCACCGCCATCCAGCCCGCGTAGCCGGTGTCGCGCAGGGTGCGCAGCACCGGCAGCAGTGCGGTGTCGCCCTGGCCAGGGCCGCGCCGGTTGCGGTCGTTGAGCTGCACATGGGCGATGTGGCCGCTGGCCAGGAAGCGCGCGAGCACGGTGTGAAGCGGCTCGGCCTCGGCCTGTGCGGCGGCACTGGTGTCGAGCATGGTGCGCAGCGCGGGGGAGCCGATGCGGTCCACCAGCGCGGCGGCTTCGGCCACGGTGTTGATCACCGGTGTCTCGGCCGGCGACAGCGGTTCCAGGCAATAGGTCACGCCCGCCGCTTCGGCATGGGGTGCCAGCTCGGCCAGTGCATCGGCCAGGCGCGCGGTGGCGTCGCCCACGCTCTGGCCGGGCAGCGGTGAGCGCTGGCGCGGCGATCCGTGCACCAGCACGGGCGCGCCGCAGGCCGCGGCAAAACCGATCAGTTGACGCAGCCAGCGCAGGCTGCGGGTCCGCACGCCGGGGTCGGGGTCGACCAGCGACAGGCCCTCGGGCTTGACCATCAGCCAGTGCAGGCCGGAGACGGCCAGGCCGTGGTCGCGGGCGGTGTCACGCAGCCGCCGGGCAGCGGCTTCGTCCAGCGCGAGCGGATCGTCGGCCAGCGTGAAGGGCGCCAGCTCCAGCCCTTGGTAACCCAGGCTGGCGGCCAGTGCGCACTGGCGTTCGAAGGGCAGGGGGTGCAGCACCTCGTTGCACAGGGCCAGCTTCATGCGGCCCCCTTGCGCCGTCGGTGCAGGCTGTAGAGCTTGAAGCCGATGGTGCCGAAGATCAGGGCCGCGACGGCTCCCGAGATGGGTCGGGTGAAGAAGGGCGAGAGGTCGCCGTCCGACAGAATCAGCGCGCGGCGCAGGTTCTTTTCGAGCAGGTCGCCCAGCACGATGCCCAGCACCAGCGGCGCCATGGGGTAGCCGAAGTGGCGCAGGAAGAAGCCGATCAGGCCGAAGGCCAGCATCACGTAGACGTCGAACAGGCGTCCGGCGATGGCGAAGCTGCCCACCGAGCAGAGCACGAAGATGATCGGCACGATCAGGTGCTGGGGCACGCGCAGCACCTGCACCAGCGCCTTGGTGAGCACCAGGCCGTAGATCAGGATGCCGATGGTGGCGAACAGCATCATGGCCACCACGTCGTACACGAACGAGGGGTTCTCCACCATGATCAGCGGCCCCGGCTTGACGCCGTGGATGATCATCGCGGCCATCAGCACGGCGGCAGGCGCGGAGCCGGGGATGGCCAGGGTCAGCACCGGGATCATGGCGCCGGGCACGCAGGCGTTGTCGCCGGTTTCGGCCGCCATCAGGCCCTCCACCGAACCTTTGCCGAATTGCGCTTTCTCCGGGCTGGCGCGCTTGGCGGCGGCGTAGGACGACCACGCGGCCACGTCTTCGCCCACGCCGGGCACGATGCCCACGCCAGTGCCGATCAGGCCGGAGCGCAGGATGGTGCGCCAGTACCGCGTCACGTCACGCAGCTTGGGGATCACGGTGTCGAAGGCGCTGATCTTCACCGGCGCCTGGCGCTGGCGCATGGCGGTCAGCAGTTCGGCGAAACCGAAGGCCCCCACCAGCGCGGGCACCAGCTGGATACCGCCGGCCAGGTCGCGCACGCCCCAGGCGAAGCGCTCGTAGCCGTACTGCGGCTCCTGGCCGATGGTGGCGATGAACAGCCCGGCGATGCCGGCGATCCAGCCCTTGAGCGGATCGTCGCCGGTCAGGGTGCCGGCAATGATCACGCCAAACAGCGCCAGCCAGAAGAATTCGTAGGCGCCGAACTTCAGGGCCAGCCCGCCCAGCACGGGGGTGAACGCCGCCAGGAAGAACATGCCGATCAGCGTGCCCATGACCGAGCCGGTGGTGGCGATGCCCATGGCGCGGCCGGCCATGCCCTGGCGCGCCAGCTGGTAGCCGTCGAGGCAGGACGCGGCCGAGGCCGGCGTGCCCGGAATGTTCAGCAGGATCGCCGAGCGCGATCCGCCATAGATGGAGCCGACGTAGGTGCAGATCAGGATCAGCAGCGCCTGTTCCGGCGGCAGCTTGAGCGTCAGCGTGGTCACCAGCGCCAGCGACATGGTGGCGGTCAGCCCGGGCAGGGCGCCCATGACCACACCGACCAGCGAGGCCAGCAAGGCCAGGAAGATCGTTTCCGGTGCGCCGAAGCGCAGGATCGATTGGCCGAAAAGAAGCAGTCCGTCGAGCATGGGCAAGCGCAATCAGGGGAGGCGGACAAGGAAGACCTGCTGGAACACCACGGTGACCACGGCAGCGGTGATCACGCCCGCCAGCATCGAAACCGCGATGCGGCGGCGCAGGGGCTGCTCCGCCGGGGCGAACACGGCCACGAAGGCGCCGACGAAGAGCGCGGTGACCAGCCAGAACGGGGCCCGGCCGATCAGCAGCCCGGCGTACAGCAGACAGAGCGCCATGGTGGCGACGATGCGCCGGTTGAACAGCGGTTCGTCCGGCGCGTCGGCGCCGGCTTCGTCGCGCTGGCGTCGCCAGCCGCGCAGCATCAGGCTGATGCCCAGCAACAGCACCACCACGCCGAGCATGCCCGGGACGAAGCCCGGCATGCTGTAGATCACCGCCCCCATGGACTCGAAACGGTCCATGCGCAGCGACTCGCCCAGGATCAGCAGGCCAAAGCCTGCCCACGCCGCCCCGCCCCGGAGGTCGGAGCGGGCGGTTGTTCCGCCCTCGCTCATGGGTGTTCCTGCTGGGATGTCAGGGCTTGGGAATGCCCACGGTGTCGGGCGACACCTTGGCCTTGCCAGCGGCCTGCTGCGTCCAGGCATAGGCCTGGATGGCCGGGAACACGGCCTTTTGCGCTTCGTCGCCCGCCATCGGGGCGAACATGGCGCCGCGCGACTGCGCGTACTTGCGCAGGGCTTCGTTCTTGACCATTTCGGTGGCCCAGATGCGGTCCAGCGTCTGCTTGACCTCGGGCGGCGACGCTTTGGGCACGAAGATGCCGAAGTAGTTGATCGGGTCCTTGAAGCCCGGCACAAACTGCGACAGCGGCGGGATGGTGCCGTAGCCTTCGATCTCGATGGACTTGTCGCCCACCACGGCCAGCGGGCGGATCTTCTTGGCGCGGATCATGTCGGTCTGCTCGGCGGCCAGCTGGGTGGTCACCTGCGTTTCGCCGGAGGCTGCGGCCACCGCGGCGGGGGCGCCACCGTCGTAGGTCACGTGCTTGTAGGTCACGCCCGTGGCGCGGGCGAGCGCCTCGATGGCCGAATGCCCGCTGGAATTCACGCCCGCGGTCGCCACCGAGATGCTGCCCGGGTTGGCCTTCATGGCGGCCAGCAGGTCCGGCATGGTCTTGTAAGGCGTGTCGGCATTGACGCCGACCACGGCAATGTGGGCCACGTTCAGGTACAGGTTCCAGTCGCTGGCCGAGGTGTCCAGCATGCCCAGCACCTTGTAGGTGCCCAGGTCCTTGGCGCCGCCGGCGGTCCAGGTGTAGCCGTCGGCCGGCGCAGCCATGGCGTTCTTGGTGCCCACCGAACCCGACGCGCCCGGCTGGTTCATGATGACGATCTTCTGGCCCAGGTGCTTTTCCAGTTCGGCCGCGGTGACGCGGGTCACCTGGTCGGTGGAGCCGCCCGGAGCCCAGGGCACGATCAGCGTGATCGGGCGGTCGGGCTTCCACTGCGCCATGGCGGCGCCGGCAGCGAGGGAAAGGGCGCCGAGAACCAGCGCACGACGGGCAAGGGGGAACGATGGCATGGGTTGTCTCCTGTTTAATTCACCGCACAGTGAATTGTAGGAAGCGCCCACGGGGTGTCAATTTGTCTGGACCGTCAATCTCTCAGGACATACCCTAGGATCACGTCGCACATGTGCGAGAGGCGCTCGTTGCGCGCCTTGGGGGTCATGAGGTCGCGCCCGAAGATGGCCGAGAGCGTGTGGTTGTTGGACAGGTAGAAGTACGCCAGCCCGGCAATGGACACGTACAGCTGCACCGGATCGATGCCGCCACGAAAGCTGCCGTCCTTGCGGCCGCGTTCGAGAATTTCGCCCAGCATGTCCACCAGGGGCGAGTTCATTTCCCGCACCTCGGCCGACTGGTGCAGATGCCGGGCCCGGTGCAGGTTGGCGCTGTTGAGCAGCGTCAGGAATTCGGGGCATTCGAGGTAGTACTGCCAGGTGAATTCCACCAGCCGCCGCACGGCTTCCGTGGGGCTCAGATCCTGCAGCTTGAGCGCCCGCTCCCGGTCGCGGATGTCCCGGTAGGCCTGCTCCAGAACGGCCTGGAACAGACGCTCCTTGTCGGCGAAGTAGTAGTAGATCAGCCGCTTGTTGAGCCCGGCGCGTTCGGCAATGCGGTCCATGCGCGCGCCACCCAGGCCGTGTTCGGCGAACTCGTCGCGGGCCGCCGCTAATATGGTGCTCTGCGAGCGTTCGGCGTCCCGCTGACGCTCTTCCGTGGCAGGTGCCTGTTCTGTGTGCATGCCGCGATAATTCACTAGTTGGTTAATTAAGTCAAGCCATGCCCCAGATTGCCGGCCACCTGCTCGTCGAATGCCTGATCGCCCAGGGGGTCACCCACGCCTTCGGGGTGCCGGGTGAAAGCTACCTGGCCGTGCTGGACGGTTTCCATGTGCATGAAGATCGCATCCGGTTCGTGACCTGCCGGCAGGAGGGGGGTGCGGCCTTCATGGCCGAAGCCCAGGGCAAACTCACCGGGCGGCCCGGGGTGTGTTTCGTCACGCGTGGGCCGGGGGCGACCAACGCCGCCATCGGCCTGCACACCGCGTTTCAGGATTCGACGCCCCTGGTGCTGTTTGTGGGCGACGTGGCCAGCGACGCGCGCGATCGCGAGGCGTTCCAGGAAGTGGACTTCGCGGCATTCTTTGGCCCCTCGACCAAGGGGCTGGCCAAGCGGGTCGAGCGCATCGACGACCCGCGTCGGTTGCCCGAATACGTGGCGCGTGCCTTTGCCACGGCGATGAACGGGCGGCCCGGCCCGGTGGTGCTGGTGCTGCCCGAGGACATGCTGGCCCAGACCGTGGAGGCGGCGGCGCCGCTGCCGCGGGTCGAGCCGGTACAGGCCTGGAGCGATCCCGGTGGTCTGCGCGAGCTGCGTCGCCTGCTGCTGTCGAGCGAGCGTCCGCTGGTGATCGCTGGTGGCGGTGGCTGGACGCCGCAGAGTGCGGCCGCGTTGCAGCGTTTTGCGGAAAACTGGCAACTGCCGGTGGCCAACGCCTTCCGTTTTCAGGACTGTTTCGACAACCACCATCCGAACTATGCGGGCGACGTCGGGCTGGGCATCAACCCGGCGCTGGCCCGGCGCATCCGCGACAGCGACCTGATCGTGGCCATTGGTCCGCGCCTGGGGGAGGCCACCACCGGCGGCTACGCGCTGATCGAGGCCCCGCAGCCCCGGCAGAAGCTCGTGCACATCCACGCCAGTGCCGAGGAACTCGGGCGGGTGTACCAGCCGGTGTTGGCGATGCAGGCGACGATGAACGCCGCGGCCCGCAGCCTGGAAGTGCTGACGGCGCCGCCGACACTGCCCTGGACGGCCTGGACCAAGGCCTGCCACGCCGACTACCTGGCCAACGTGGATCCGGGCAATGGTGGCATTGAGCTGCCTGGTCCCATCGACATGCCGGCCCTCATCCACACGCTGCAGCGGCACTTGCCGGCCGACGCCGTGGTGAGCAATGGGGCCGGCAACTTCGCCAGCTGGCTGCACCGTTTCTACCGCTACCACGGCCTCGCCAGGGGGCTCAAGACCCAGCTTGCCCCCACCAACGGGGCCATGGGCTACGGGGTGCCGGCCGGTATCGGTGCCGCGATCACCTCCGGCCGGGTGGCGTTCACCATCACGGGCGACGGCGACTTCCTCATGAACGGACAGGAGCTGGCCACGGCCGTGCAGGAAGGCGCGCGCTGCATCGTGCTGCTGCTCAACAACGGCAGCTACGGCACCATCCGCATGCACCAGGAGCGGGCCTATCCCGGCCATGTGAGCGGGTCCGCGCTGGGCAATCCCGATTTCTGTGCGCTGGCGAGGGCTTATGGCTGGGCGGCCGAACGCGTGACCGGGACAGCCGCTTTCGAGCCGGCGCTGCTGCGCGCGCTGGCCGCGCCCACCGGCACCCTGATCGAGGTGCCGCTGGATCTGGAGGTGATCACCACGCGCGGCACGTTGTCGGCGATCCGCCGGGCCAGCCAGGGCGCTGCCTGAGCACCCACCGAAACGCGAACGCCAACCGGGCGGGGGCGACGCCGCAGGCAAAAAGAAAGCCGGCAGATGCCGGCTTTCTTTTTGCCTGGAGGCAGCCGGTCAGATGCCGGGCTGCCGGGCGTCAGCTCACTTGAGGTGTTCGTTGACGAACTTGGTCAGTTCGAACATCGTGGCTTCGGTCTTCTTGAAGATTTCCTTGAGCTTGGCGTCGGCCTTGATGACACGCTTGTTCACCGAGTCCTGCAGCTTGTTCTTCTTGATGTAGTCCCAGACCTTCTTGGTCACTTCGGTGCGGGGCAGCGGAGCGGCACCGACGATGGCGGCCAGCGCAGCGCTGGGGGTCAGGGGCTTGAGGAAGGCGGCGTTGGGGGTGCGCTTTTTGGCAGGAGCGGCCTTCTTTGCCGGAGCGGCAGCCTTCTTGGCGGGCGCAGCGGCCTTCTTCGCCGGGGCGGCAGCCTTCTTGGCGGGCGCAGCGGCCTTCTTCGCCGGAGCGGCAGCCTTCTTGGCGGGCGCAGCGGCCTTCTTCGCCGGAGCAGCGGCCTTCTTGGCCGGGGCGGCTGCCGCCGTCTTGGCGGGAGCTTTCTTTGCAGTTGCCATGTTGGAGTTTCCTTCTAGAAGTGAGTCGGAGACTGGCGGAAAACGCGCTTTCTCACCAGTGCTCCGCATGCTAATGGAGATGCCGGGCCATTCCAAGGTGGAGCGCCTGATTTTTTGCGCGTTTCCCGAGGGTTGGCCCTCTTTTTTGGCCCCGAAAACAACACTTGTCACCACCGCCTGTATCCGGCTGCTGGCGGGCCTTGGCATGATGCGGTTTTCCGCCGCCTGACCAGGCCTTTGTCTCCCCCTTTTTGCCCGCCGATTTCCTCATGAACACGACCCCTGTGATACCCACTTGCGACCTGTGCGATGCGCACAAAAACGACGCCAGCGGCCGCTTTCGCGTGCTGCCTCCGGTGTTCCGCGATTTCGGTGCCGTGCGCCGCTTTGCCGGGCCGGTGGTCACCGTCAAGTGCTTCGAGGACAACACGCCCGTGAAGGCCGCCGTCGAGAGCCCGGGGGAAGGGCGTGTGCTGGTGGTGGACGGTGGCGCTTCGTTGCGGCGCGCGCTGCTCGGCGGCAACCTGGGCGCGGCGGCGGCCCGCAATGGCTGGGCCGGTGTGGTCATCGACGGCTGCGTGCGCGATGTGGCGGAGCTGGCTGTCTGCGAGGTGGGTATCCGGGCGCTGGCCAGCATGCCGTTGCCGACCGAGCGCAAAGCCGAAGGTCTGCGCGATCTGCCTGTTCTGGTGCAGGGCGTCTGGGTCCGGCCTGGTGACTGGCTTTACGCGGACGAAGACGGCATCGTCGTGTCCGACCGCCGTCTGGAAGCCTGAGCCTCGGTGGCCTCAGGCGCTGCCGAGTCCCTTGAAGAGCATGTAGGCCGCCAGCAGGTAGAGCACGCCGGCGAAAGCGCGCTTGAGGGTGCGCACGGGCAGGGCGTGCGCGGCCTTGGCACCCAGGGGGGCCATCAGCACGCTGGCGCTGGCGATCACGGCCAGCGCAGGCAGGGAGATGTAGCCGAGGGAACCGGACGGCAGTCCGCTCATGCCCTGGCCCGACACGGCGTAGCCGATGACGTTGGCCACTGCGATCGGAAAGCCCAGCGCGGCGCTGGTGGCCACGGCGTTGTGGATGGCCACGTTGCACCAGGTCATGTAGGGCACGCTCAGAAAGCCACCGCCCGCACCCACCAGGCCCGAGAGCAGCCCGATGGCGGCGCCGGCGCCGGTCTGCCCGGCGGGGCCGGGCAGGGCCCGCGACGGGCGTGGTTTGCGGTCCACCAGCATCTGTGTGGCCGAGAAGCCGACGAACACCGCGAACAGCAAGGCCAGCGTGCTGCCCTTGAGCACGGCGAACACGCCCAGACTGGCGATGGCGCCACCGATCACGATGCCCGGTGCAAGCTGGCGCACGATGTCCCAGCGCACCGCGCCCTTGCGGTGGTGGGCCCGGACGCTGGAGATCGAGGTGAACATGATGGTGGCCATCGAGGTGGCAATGGCCATCTTGACAGCCAGGTCCGGCGCCACGCCCCGGGCGCCGAGGATGTGGGTGATGAAGGGCACCATCAGCATGCCGCCGCCGATGCCCAGCAGCCCGGCGAGGAAGCCGGCGGCGAGGCCCAGTGCGGCCAGTTCCAGGATCAGCAGGGGGTCGAGCATAGGGCGGCGCACAAAAGACATGCGGCCCAGAGGGCCGCATGAAAAAAGAAGGTGTCTGCAAGTGCCACCGGACCGTCATCCTGAACCGGGGGTTCAGGTGGGCGAGGGCAGCGGGGCTTCGGGTTCATCTGACGCGAGACGCTCGCACCAGCCACGCAATGTACCAAGCCCGGGCTCAAAGAGCATTGGTTCAAGGAAATATAAAGCCCGGCATGCACCGCAGACAACGCCATTGTAGGCCGGTTGCCTGCCTCGCGGCGCTGTCCCGGAGCCACCGCCGGTCCGGGGCGCCGCGAAAGCGCGATCAGAGCAACTGGCCGTCCTGACCCAGGGTGTGGTCGATGCGCCGGGCCAGGTCGTCGAGCCGGGCCAGCGATGCGGTGTCCCACGACTCGGCCGGTGCGGCCGCCGCCATGGCCGGAGGCAGCGGGGTCGGGTGGGCCGTGGCTTCGAGGGCCTGGGTTTCCTTCTGGGCCAGCTCGAAAGCCAGGTTCAGCGAGGCGAGCACGGCGATGCGATCGCGCGCCTTGACCTTGCCGGCGTCGCGGATGCGGCACATCGCGGTGTCGACCCGTTCCACGGCTTCGAGCAGGGCCTGTTCGCCACCGGCGGGGCAGGCCAGCAGGTAGCTCTGGCCCATGATCTGCACCTCGATCTGCTTGGTCGCGGGCTTGTTCATTCGCGTTCCTTGGCGGGGGCCGCATCGGCCGGGTCGAGCGGCAGGCGTTCGAGCAGGGCCTCGATGCGTCCGCGCGCGGCGCTCAGGCGCGAGCGCAGCGAGTCGCGCTCAGCCTGCAGGGTCTGCACCTGTTCGGTCAGCAGCGCGTTGGTGCGCTGCAGTTCTTCATGGCGCAGCAGCAGGCGTTCCACCCGCTCGGCGATCTGGTCAATGGGATTGAGGTCGGCCATGCATGGTTACCACGAGTTGCCGGGACATTGTAGGGTTGTGGCAGGGCGGGGCCAATTACAATGGCGGTGTTGGTGCTCGCGGTGTGGGTCTCACGCCGCAGTTCAACGGGAAGCAGGAGGGAAAGCCCATGCCGGGTGGACCTAACCTGCGCTGCCCCCGCAACGGTAAGCAGACGGGCCTTCGTTTTCAGCGCAGGCCCCGCTTCCATCAACAGCCACTGGACGTCATCGACGTCTGGGAAGGCTTTTGGAGGTTGTTTCTGTCAGCCCGGATACCGGCCAACGAGGTGGTGGTGCGCGCGCATGCGGGCTCCGCCGTATCGCCCATGCGCTGTCGGGGAAGATGGCGAGGGCAGCTTCATCGCCATTCTTTTTCATGTCTACCCACGCTTCCCGTGCACGCTTGGCCGTGCTGCCGCTGGCCTGTGCGGCCGCCTGCGCTTCCTTTGCCTCCCTGGCCCAGACCACGCTGCCCACCGTGGTGGTGTCGGCCACCCGCTCCGAGCAGCCCATCACCGACGTGGTGGCCGATGTGTCCATCGTCGATCGCGACGCCATCGAGCGCAGCGGGGTGAGCTCGGTGGCCGAGGTGCTGGCGCGCGTCCCTGGCGTCACGATCAACCAGAACGGCGGGCCGGCCGCTTCCACGAGCCTGTACCTGCGCGGCGGGGAGACCCGCTTCACGGCGGTGTTCATCGACGGTGTGCGTGTCGACTCCCAGGCCACCGGCGGTGCGAGCTGGAACGCCATCCCGCTGTCCCAGGTCGAGCGCATCGAGGTGCTGCGCGGGCCGGCTGCCGCCGTGTACGGCTCCGACGCGATGGCCGGTGTCGTGCAGATCTTCACGCGCGCCGGCGAGCAAGGCTTTTTCCCGTCGGTGCGGGTGGGTCTGGGCTCGCACGGCACGCGCGAGGCCCAGGTGTCCTTGCGCGGTGGGGAAGGGGCTTTCGACTACGCGCTGGGTCTGGGCACCGAGCGCAGCGACGGCTTCAATGCCCGTCCGCAAGGCAATCCCGACGATGACGGCTACCGCAACGAATCGTTCTCCGGTCGTCTGGGCTGGAAGCTGGCCCCGGGCCAGCGCCTGGAACTGACCTGGCTGGACAACCGCCAGAAGGCGGACTACGACGGCTTCGTGCCCGGGGTGGACGACCAGTCCCGCAGCCATCTGCGGACCCTGGGCCTGAACTGGGACGGCCGCTGGAGCGATGCCTGGCGCACCCGCGTCAGCGTCAGCCGGGGCACCGACCGCTACGAAACCACGCCCTCGCCCTACCTGAGCGAAACCCGCGTCGACACGCTGCTGCTGCGCAACGAGTGGAAAGCCGGGCCCGGCCTGCTGACCCTGGATGTCGAACGCCGCAAGGACAACCTGGAGAACGACAGCACCGTGCCCGCGGTGAGCGACCGCCACCTGGATGGCGTCGCCCTGGGCTACGGCCTGCGTTCCGGCGCCCACACCCTGCAGGTCAACGCACGGCGGGACGATGACAGCGAATTCGGTGCCGAAACCACCGGCTCGCTGGCCTACGGCTATGCGCTGAGCCCGCAATGGCAACTGACGGCATCCACCGGCACGGCCTTCCGCGTGCCGACGCTGTTCCAGCGCTTCAGCCTCTACGGCACGCCGGACCTCAAGGCCGAAACCTCGCGCAGCGCCGAAGCCGGCCTGCGCTGGCAGGACGGCACCCGCCATGCGGGGCTGGTGCTCTACCGCAGCCGGGTCAAGGACCTGATCAACTACGTGGCCGGCCCGGGCAACTGCCTCAACGGCGTGGGCGATTGGGCCGGTTGCTACGGCAACACCGGGCGTGCGCAGTACCACGGCGCTACGCTCAGTGGCGGCTTGCGCGTGGGCATGGTGAACCTGGGGGGCTCGCTCGACCTGATGCGGCCGAAGAACAGCGACACCGGCATGCTGCTGGCGCGCCGCGCCGAAACGCAGGCCACGCTGACCGCCGACACCGTGCTGGCCGGCTGGACCCTGGGCAGCGAACTGCAGCACGTGGGCAAGCGCTACAACGACGCGGCCAACACGCAACTGCTGCCTGCCTACACGCTGCTCAACCTGAGCGCCAGCACCACGATCGCCCGCGACTGGCAACTGCTGGCGCGGGTGAACAACCTGACCGACAAGGCCTACGAGTCGGTGCTGGGCTACGCCACCGCCGGACGCACGTTCTACCTCGGTCTGACCTGGTCGCCGCGCTGAGATGACGCACCCGGCTGCACCGCTGCGTGGTGCCCAGGCCTGCCCGGCGCTGATGGTGGTGGCGCCGGCCTCGGGCCAGGGCAAGACCTCCGTCACCGCGGCCTTGGCGCGCCTGCACACGCGGCAGGGGCGGCGGGTGCGCGTGTTCAAGTGCGGGCCCGACTTTCTGGACCCGCACTGGCACGCGCTGGCCAGCGGCCGGCCGGTGCACAACCTCGACCTGTGGCTCAACGGCGAAGACGATGTGCGCGCCCGCCTGCACGCGGCGGCGGCCGACAGCGACCTGATCCTGATCGAAGGCGTCATGGGCCTGTTCGACGGCGAGCCCAGCGCGGCCGATCTGGCACAGCGTTTCGGCCTGCCCGTGCTCGCCGTCATCGACGCCTCGGGCATGGCGGGCACTTTCGGTGCGCTGGTGCACGGCCTGCGCCACTACCGGGCGGGCCTGCCCTGGGCCGGCGTGCTGGCCAACCGCGTGGCCAGCGAAGGCCATGCCCGCATGCTGTGCCGCTCGGTGCGGGCCGACGACCTGGGCGCCGAACCGGGCGGGCTCGACGCCGGCTGGCTCGGGGCCCTGCCGCGCGATACGGCCTTTGCGCTGCCCGAGCGCCATCTGGGGTTGACCCTGGCGGCCGAATTGCCCGATGCGATGGCGCGCCTGGACGCGCTCGCCGACGCCCTGGCCCGCACCCCGCTGGGCCAGCTGGATGCGGCCGGCTGGCAGCGCTGGGCCGTGCGTTTCGAGGCGCCGGAACCTGCCTCCACGCCCGCCTTGCTGCAAGGCCGCACCGTG
>NZ_BSPB01000018.1:68631-75268 GCF_030160815.1 Hydrogenophaga electricum
ATATACCCCGCCAACCTCGACACCCTGCGCGCGCTTGGTGCCGACGTGGTGTTCTTTTCACCGCTGGCCGACGAGCCGCTGCCGCCGTGCGACGCGCTGTGGCTGCCCGGTGGTTACCCCGAACTGCATGCGGCGGCCCTGGCGTGCGCCAGCACCAGCCGCGCCGGCATCGCCGCGCATGTGGCGGCCGGGCGCCCGGTCTGGGCCGAATGCGGCGGCATGATGCCGCTGTTCGAGGGCCTGACGCTGGCCGGCGGTGAACGCCAACCCATGTGGGGCCTGCTGCCCGGCGAGGTGCGCATGCAGCCCCGGCTGGCGGCGCTCGGCCCGCAGCGCTGGGCCACGCCGCGCGGCGACCTGCGCGGCCACACCTTCCATTACTCGCTCACCGAATCGCCGCTGGCACCGGTGGCGCAGACCGAGGCCGCCAGCGCCTACGGTCGCCCCGAAGCCGTGTACGGCCAGGGGCCGGTGCGGGCGAGCTATTTCCACGCCTGGTTTGCCTCCCACCCGGTGGCCAGCGCGGGCCTGTTCCTGCCGGAGGCCGCATGACCCTGCCCGGACCGCAGCGCATCGTCTGCCTGACCGAAGAGACCACCGAGTGGCTGTACCTGCTGGGGCAGGAGCAGCGCATCGTCGGCATCAGCGGCTACACGGTGCGGCCGCGCCGGGCCCGCGCCGAAAAACCCAAGGTCAGCGCCTTCCTGAACGCCAAGATCGACAAGATCCTCGCGCTGCAACCCGACTGCGTGTTCGGCTTTTCCGACCTGCAGGCCGACATCGCCGCCGCGCTGATCCGCGCCGGCGTGCCGGTGACGGTGTTCAACCAGCGCAGCGTGGAACAGATCTTCGACATGCTATTCCAGGTTGCGGCCATGGTGGGCTGTGCCGATCAGGGCCTGGCGCGCATCGCCGCGATGCGCGAACGGCTGGCCGCGATTCGCGCCGAGGCCGACGCGCTGACGGCCGCCGGCAAGCGGCGCCCGCGCGTGTTTTTTGAAGAATGGGACGAGCCGCACATCAGCGGCATCCGCTGGGTGTCCGAACTGCTGGGCATGGCCGGCGGCGACGACGTGTTCCCCGAACTGGCGGTGCAGCCGCTGGGCAAGGACCGCATCATCGCCGACGGGGCGCAGATCGTGGCGCGCGCGCCCGACATCGTGATCGGCTCGTGGTGCGGAAAGAAGTTCCGGCCCGAAAACGTGGCCGCGCGCCCGGGCTGGGCCGCCGTGCCGGCGGTCCGGGACAGCCAGCTGTTCGAGATCAAGTCGGCCGACATCCTGCAGCCCGGCCCGGCCGCGCTGACCGACGGCGTGGCGCAACTGCACCACATCGTGCAGGCCTGGAGGCTGGCCCATGGCTGAGGGGCCGCACAGCGAGTTCATTCTGGGCGGCCAGCGCAGCGGCAAGTCGCGCCGGGCCGAAATGCGCGCCCGCCAGTGGCTGGATGCCTCGCCCGCCCATGCGGCGGTGCTGATCGCCACCGCGACCGCCTGGGACGACGAGATGCGCGAGCGCATCGCGCGCCACCAGGCAGACCGCGCCGTGCGCGTGCCTGGCCTGCGCACGGTGGAAGAACCCGCCGCGCTGGCCGCCGCCCTGCGCCGCTGCAGCGATGCGCAGACCCTGGTGGTGATCGACTGCCTCACCCTGTGGCTGACGCATCTGCTGATGCCGGCGGACACCGCGGCGGCGCTGTCCGACGCGGCGGTGGCCGCGGCCGGCGACGACCTCTGCCGCGCCATCGCCGAGGTGCCGGGGCCCGTGGTGCTGGTGGGCAACGAGATCGGCCTGGGCGTGATTCCTATGGGCCGCGAGGTGCGGCACTTTGTCGACGCCCTGGGGCGGCTGAACCAGCAGGTGGCGGCCGCGTGCGAAGGCGTCACGCTGATGGCGGCCGGTTTGCCGCTGACCCTGAAAGGAGCCCTGGCATGAGCGCACTCTGGCGACGGTGGTGGCTGGGGGCGCTGTGTGTGGCGCTGCTGGGCGGGATGCCCGGCCTGGCGCTGGCGCAGACCCGGATCACCGACGACCTGGGCGCGACGGTGGTGTTCGACCGCCCGCCGCAGCGCATCGTCAGCCTGCTGCCTTCGCTGGCCGAAATCGTGTGCGAACTGGGCCAGTGCCAGCGCCTGGTGGGGGTGGACCGCTACACCAACTGGCCGGCCAGCGTGCAGGCGCTGCCGCAGGTGGGCGGCGGCCTGGACCCGAACATCGAGCGCGTGGTGGCGCTGCGCCCCGACCTGGTGCTGATGTCCGTCTCGTCCCGCGCGGGCGACCGGCTGCGCGCGCTGGGCCTGAAGGTGGTGGCGCTGGAGCCCAAGACCCATGCCGACGTGCAGCGCGTGATGCTCACCGTCGGCCAGGTGCTGGGCGTGCCCGACGCGCAGAAGATCTGGCGCGCCATCGACGCCGCCGTGATGGCGGCCGCGCAGTCGCTGCCGCCGGCCGCGCGCGGCACGCGGGTGTATTTCGAGGTCAACCCCGGCCCCTATGCCGCGGGCGAGAGCTCGTTCATCGGCGAGACGCTGCAGCGCCTGGGCGCGCGCAACATCGTGCCGGCCGCGCTCGGGCCGTTCCCCAAACTCAATCCCGAATACGTGGTGCGCGCCGATCCGGACCTCATCATGGTCGGCCAGCGCAGCGTCGACGGCCTGTTGCAACGCCCGGGCTGGCAGGCCCTGCGCGCATTGCGCCAGCAGCGGCTGTGCGTGTTCACCGCCGACGAATCCGACACCCTGGTGCGGCCCGGCCCGCGCATGGCCGAAGGCGCGCGCCTGATGGCGCGCTGCCTGGCCGACAAGGCGCCGGCCCGCCCGGGAGCGCGCCCGTGAACGCCCGCCGCGCATCCTGGCTGTTGGGGGCCCTGCTGCTGCTCGCGGCCGCTCTGGCGCTGCTGGGCGTGTGCGTGGGCAGCGCGGGTTTTGAAAACCTGGTCGGCCCGCTGCTGGACCCGGTCAGCGACCCGGGTGCCACCGCCATGGCGCAGCAGATCGTGTGGGACATCCGGCTGCCGCGCACGCTGGGCGCGTGGTGCGCCGGCGCGCTGCTGGGCCTGGCCGGTGCGGTCGCGCAGGGGCTGTTCCGCAACCCGCTGGCCGATCCCTTCCTGCTCGGCAGCGCTTCGGGCGCTTCGCTTGGCGTGGCGCTGGCCTTGGCGGCGCTGGGGGGCGGTGCCGGCATGCTCGGCGGCGCCGGCATGATGAACGGGGCCATGGCCATCGGCGTGTTTTCCAGCAGCGCCTGGGTGCGCCTGGGCCTGACCGGTGCCGCCTTCGGTGGTGCCGTGCTGGCGGTGCTGATCACGCTGGCGCTGGCCAGCGGCGTGCAGCACACGCTGCGGCTGCTGCTGGCCGGCGTGGTGGTGGGCGTGGTGCTGGGCGCCATGACGCACCTGGTGCTGCTGTTTTCGCCCGAATCGTTGCAGGCCATGCAGGCCTTCATGCTGGGCTCCACCAGCTTCGTCGGCTGGACCGCCTGCGCGCTGATGGCCGGCGTGTGGGCGCTGTGTGCGCTGGCGGCGGGCTTGCTGGCGCGGGTGCTCGACGGCTTGAGCCTGGGCGACGCCACCGCGCGCAGCCTGGGCTTGCCCATCGGTCCCATGCGTGCCGCGCTGGTGGCGGTGCTGGCGCTGGCCACCGGCACGGCCGTGGCCCAGACCGGCCTGATCGCTTTCGTGGGCCTGGCCGCGCCGCACCTGGTGCGTTCGCTGGTCAAGACCACCAGCGCTTACCTGATGCTGCTGGCCAGCGCCATGGGCGGGGCCTTGCTGATGGCCGCCGACACGCTGGCGCGCTGGCTGATCGCGCCGCAGGAACTGCCGGTGGGCGTGCTCACCGCGGTGCTGGGGGGCGGGTACCTGCTGTGGCTGATGCAGCGCAACACGCGCGTCATGCGGGGGGCTGGTCTGTGACGACCCTGCCGTTCACCACCACCGCGATCGAGGCGCGCGACCTGGAGGCCCGCCTGGGCGGTGCCACGATCCTGCACGGCATTGACCTGTCGCTGCCGCGCGGCCGCTGGACCTGCATCGTCGGCCCCAACGGGGCTGGCAAGTCCACGCTGCTCAAAGTCCTGGCGGGGCTGCTGCCGGCCACGGGCCACGTGGGATTGCTGGGCCGGCCGCTGGCCGACTGGCCACAGCGCCAGCGTGCGCAGCACCTGTCGTGGCTGGGGCAGAGCGAACACGGCGGCGACGACCTCACTGTGTGGGACGTGGCCATGCTTGGCCGCCTGCCGCACCAGCCCTGGCTGAGCGCTCCCGGCGCCGCCGACCGCGCGGCGGTCGAGCGTGCGCTGCGCGCCACCCAGGCCTGGGACTGGCGCGCCCGTTCGCTCGGGCAACTGTCCGGTGGCGAGCGCCAGCGTGTGCTGCTGGCGCGGGCCCTGGCGGTGGAGGCCCAGGTGCTGCTGATGGACGAACCCCTGGCCAACCTGGACCCGCCGCACCAGGCCGACTGGCTGGCGCTGGTGCAGGCCCTGGTGGCCGAAGGCCGGACCGTGGTCAGCGTGCTGCACGAGGTGGGCATGGCCCTGCATGCCGACGACCTGGTGGTGATGGCGCAAGGCCGCATCCGCCACCAGGGGCCCTGCGCCGACCCCGCCACACACCGCGCACTGGAGGCGGTGTTCGACCACCGCATCGCCGTGCACGCCCTGCAGGGCCAGTGGGTGGCGCTGCCCCGGACCGGGGCGCCCGGCTGAAACGTTTTTCAAACCGCGTTGCGCGCAACGCATTTTTTCGAGGAGTGGAGTCATGCACATTGAACCCGGATTGGTCGACGGCACCAAGATCGTCCTGAGCTATGCCACGGCGGCAGCGTCGCTGGGCTATGCGGCCAAGCTGTCGCTGGACCTGGTCCGCAAGGAAGGGGTGGCGGCCCTGCTGCTGCGTTCGCTGTTCACCATCGCGCTGGTGTTCTGCTTCTTCGAGGTGTTGCCGCACCACCCGGTGGGCGTGTCCGAGGTGCACCTGATCCTGGGCACCACGCTGCTGCTGCTGTTCGGTGCCGCACCCGCGGCCATCGGCCTGGCCGGCGGCCTGCTGGTGCAAGGCCTGTTCTTCGCGCCCTTCGACCTGCCGCAGTACGGCATGAACGTCACCACGCTGCTGGTGCCACTGTTCGCCACCGCCGCGCTGGCGCGCCGTGTGATCCCCGCCAACGTGGCCTATGTGGACCTGCGCTACGGCCAGGCCCTCAAGCTGTCGGTGGCCTACCAGGGCGGCATCGTGCTGTGGGTGGGCTTTTGGGCGCTGTACGGCGGCGGTCTGGAAGTGAGCAACCTCGCCAGCATCGGCAGCTTTGGCGTGGCCTACATGAGCGTGGTGCTGGCCGAGCCCCTGATCGACCTGGCCGTGCTGGCCGTGGCCAAGACCCTGCACCGCCTCAAGGGCACGCTGGTGGTCGAGCCGCGCCTGCACAACGCTGCCTGAGGGCCACCGGGCCATGGTCATGGTGAGCAACCGGCGCCACGCGCCGGACGCCGGGAGACGCGGATCGTGAGCGACCGGCCACACACCGCTCAGGTCGCGATCGTCGGTGCGGGCCCCGGCCCGGCCGACCTCATGACCCTGCGTGCGCTGGACCGCCTGCGGCGCGCCGAGGTCGTCGTGCACGACCGCCTGATTTCGTCCGAGATCCTGGCCTGCATTCCGGCGACCGCGCAGCGCGTGTACGTGGGCAAGGCCCTGGGCCACCACAGCGTGCCGCAGGCCGGCATTCATGCGCTGCTGATCGAACACGCGCGGGTAGGGCGCCGGGTGGTGCGGCTCAAGGGTGGCGACCCCTACGTCTTCGGGCGCGGCGGCGAAGAGGTGCAGGCCCTGCTGGCCGCGGGCATCGCCTTCGAGGTGGTGCCCGGGGTCACGGCCGCCAGCGGCTGCGCTGCCGCCGCCGGCATCCCGCTCACCCACCGCGAGCTGTCGGCCAGTTGCGTGTTCCTGCCCGGGCACCTGGCTGACGATGAAGCCACCCACGACTGGCGTGCGCTGGCCCGGCCGGGCCAGACCCGTGTGTTCTACATGGGCATCCAGCGCCTGCCGCACATTGCCGAACGCCTGATCGCACACGGCCTGTCGCCCGACACGCCGGCTGCGATCGTGCGCGACGGCACCCGCCCGACACAGACCGTGCTGGCCTGCCGCCTCAGCCGCCTGGTGGCCCAGGCGCCGGCCTATGGGCCGCAACCCGGCCTGCTGCTCATCGGCGAGACCGTGCAGCTCAGCCCGCATTTCGAGGCCGCCTGAAAGGGCGCATGCGCATGAACCTGCCCGACCCTTCCGCGCTGCGCGGCGAAAACCCGGTGACCGTCAAGGGCTGGTGCCCGGGGGCGGTGCGGCCGATGGTGGCCAGCGATGGCCTGGTGGTCCGGATCCGTCCGCCGGCCGGGCGCCTGAGCCGCGCGCAGGCAAGTGCGGTGGCGGCGCTGGCCGAGCGCTACGCCCACCCCGTGCTGGAGCTGACCAACCGGGCCCACCTGCAACTGCGTGGGGTGGCCCCGGCCCAGCACGCGCCGCTGCTCGACGCCCTGCAGCGCCTCGGCCTGGCCGATGCCGGCGCGGCCGGCGAGGCCCGCCGCAACGTGCAGGTGCAACCGCTCTGGACCGATGGCGACATCACCCCCAGCCTGGCCCTGG
>NZ_BSPB01000019.1:0-72203 GCF_030160815.1 Hydrogenophaga electricum
ACCTCGCATCGTCTGGACTCCTTGTTGAGCGAGCAGTCAGTATCTACAACGATGCTCCTGAATGCCAGGTTTTATGGGAGCGAAATTCAACAGCCTGTTAAGACGCTGGCGCGTCCTGTTCCAGCGGTTCGGTCAGCCCCCCATCCGGTAGCAGCCCCGCAATGTCCAGCGTGCCGATGACGACCGCCGGATCGAGGGGAACAAAGGCCCGAAAGCCACTGCCCTCCGGCGCCTGGGGATTCAGGTACTTCTGTGGACCCTTGAGGGCGGGCGCAGGCTGGTGCGCCGCCAGCAAGGGGGCCGGCTCGAACAACGGCACCCGATGCACCTGGCCATTGACCACGGCCACCAACCCCTGGACGTGCGCGTGGTGCCAGGCCTGGCACCAGCCACGAAGGTGCAAGCCGGCATCCGTGCGGATCACACGGCCCACCCGCCCACCGAACGGAGGGCGCAGGGACTCACACGCCCCGGCATCCCGATCCCCGTCCACCCAGCCGACGGCCGTCAGCGCCGCCTCGATGCGGGCCATTTCCGCACGCAAACGTTCCAGGTGACCGGGCGCCACAGGCGTGTGCTGATCGTTGTTGTCGTGCCAGAGGAAATAGCTCTGTCCCAGAGGCCGGGGCACGAACACGCGCCCCTTGCGGCGCTTGCGTTGCGCAAACTCCTGGTAGGACTTGATCACGTAGTGGTTGATGCGAAAGCCCTCCCAGCACACCCGTTCACTCCGGATGTAGCGCTTTTCCGGAATGTCGAGATAGTCGGGATGGGTCTGGCGCGGCTGGCCGTCTGCATGGAGGTGGCTGCGTCCCGGTGCCAGTTGCACGTTGTGCGAACACGTGAACCCTTCGAAGTCGCCTGGACGAAAGACCGTCTTGACCGGCACATTGGCGAAATGGTCGCGAGGGGCATGCCGGGTGAAGCGCTCGACCACCAGCCCCGGCGCCTGGTGCAGCTGGCCGTCGGAACCGTACGACGCCCAGTTCAGCACCAGGGCGCCCATCTGGGGCCGGCGCTCGGCCAGTTGCTGCAGAAACGCCGGCAACGAGTCTTCTTCTCCCATGGGCCAGATGAATTCGTCGGCATCGATGAAGGCCAGCCACTCCACCTCGTGCCCGTGCGTCTCCAACAGCATCCGGTAGGCCGGCAACTGGGGCCCACGCCCCTCCGGACTGGGAAATCGGTGACAAGCCAGAAAACCACAGGCCTGCAGGGCCTCCAGCAATTCGGTGGTGCCGTCAGTGCTCTGGTTATCGGCCACAAAAAACCGCTCGACACCCAGCAGACGGTGGTGCGCGAGCCATTCGATCACGTAGGGTTTTTCGTCCTTGAAGATCGCCCCGACACCCAGTCTCGGCAAGCGCTTCCCAGTTTCGGGCGAAATCGCCTCGATGCGCTGCCTCATCCCGTAGCGCCCTCCACAGGCGGAGCGGCAGGCACCTCGCAGCCGGATGGCGGCATCTCTTCTGGCACCAGATGCGGGTGGCTGTGCAGCTGGAAATGCAGGTGGTGGTACATCGTCGACAGCTTGGAGAACAGGGCCTGCTCCCGGATCAGCGATTCGGGAAAATGATTCGCCGCATCGGCCTCGTCCACACGCGCGCGCAGGTGCTGCACCACCTCCCGCCGGAAGGCGCTGCTGCAATTCGCCAAGGGGTCATGACCCACCGGGTGAAACGGCGCCGTCCGGATATCGGGGCGGCGGGACACGAAGGTCGAAAAAAGCCGCTCCGCAATGAAGGGCAGGAAGGGCGCCTCCACCAGATAGGGCGCGGACTCGAACACCGCCCGCGCCTCGGGAGCCTGCGGGCAGGTTTCGAGAAACCGTGCCACCGGGTCCAGCACCTCGCCCACGTATGCCTGCCAGAAGGCTGGCGTGCCGACCCAGAAGTTGGCGTAACACAGGTGCCCACGGTGGTGGCGAGGCGTCTTCGACAGGTCCCAGTCCAGCCCGGCGGCGGCCAGCAGGCGCTGGGCCCGCTGCACCAGCCCCGGATGTGCTGCCTCGCCTTGCATCCAGACGTTGTAGGAGTAGTAAGGCATGGTCGGGAACACGTTGACGAAGCACACATCGGCGTCCGGATGCGAGCGTGCAAACGCCAGAAACTGGTCACCGGACAGGTTGGACTTGAGCCGGAACTTGGGCGAAAAGATGCCCGTCTTCTCGGCGACCTGATGCCCTCCGCGGCGAAAGAAATCGACCTGGATGCGCAGCTCGCGCCACGATGCATGGCGGTTGTCCGGCAGCGGCAGCGGCAAAAACGCAGGCTCTTTCAGAGTCTGCCCGATGCGCCAGAGAGGCTCGTAGATGTCAACCCGCATCGACCTCCTTGATGAACCGTGTTTTTTTCATGGGTTTTGCGTGAGAAATCACACTTTTTCATTTTAGACACGACCGGAAGTGGTTGGAACCCACCGAACAGCCTACGCCGCCAGGGGGCTCCACCCTGCCCCGACCAAGCCACGTCTCCGAACCAGAGGGCAACCCAAGCCTCCGCAAGGGTTTGCCCCTATCGATCTCCCAACACTGGGTACACATAATTTGTATACAGATTTGCATGCAAAAAGGAGATCCCATGACAGCGTCGGTTCATCCCGTGGACGAGAAACTGCCCAACGGCAAACTGGCTGCGCTGGGCCTGCAGCATGTGCTGGTGATGTACGCGGGTGCGGTGGCGGTGCCGCTGATCGTGGGCCGCGCTCTCAAGCTCAGCCCGCAGGAAGTCGCGATGCTGATCTCGGCCGACCTGTTCTGCTGCGGCATCGCCACCCTGATCCAGGCGCTCGGCGTCACGCAGTGGTTCGGCATCAAGCTGCCGGTGATGATGGGCGTGACCTTCGCCGCCGTCGGCCCCATGGTGGCCATCGCCAACACCACGCCGGGCACCGACGGGGCGCGCATGCTGTTCGGCGCCATCATCGGCGCGGGCGTGATTTCCGTCGTGATCGCGCCCATGGTCAGCCGCCTGCTGCGCTTCTTCCCGCCGGTGGTCACCGGCACCATCATCGCCGTCATCGGCATCAACCTGATGCGCGTGGGCATCAACTGGATTTTCGGCAATCCCGTGGGGCCCACGGCCCCGCTGGTGGTGCCACCGGAGCACAGCGAGTGGCTGAGCACACTGCGCAGCGCCGCCGCCGCGGGCACACCCGGCTACCCCACTGTGCCGCAGGGCCTGACGCTGGCCCCCACCGAGCCCAACCCGCGCTATGCTGCGCTGCCCGGCGTGGCCGTGTCGGCCGTGGTGCTGGCCACCATCCTGCTGGTGGCCAAGTTCGCCAAGGGCTTTCTTGCCAACATCTCGGTGCTGCTGGGCATCGTGGTCGGCGGGGTCATGGCAACCACGATGGGCATGATGCACTTCGACAAGGTCGGTCAGGCCAAGTGGGTGGACGTGGTGCTGCCGTTTCACTTTGGTGTCCCGATCTTCGACCCGATCATGGTGCTGACCATGACCTTGGTGATGATCGTGGTGATGATCGAGTCCACCGGCATGTTCCTGGCCCTGGGCGAGATGACCGACCGCAAGATCGACCAGCCGGCCCTGGCTCGCGGCCTGCGCACCGACGGTCTGGGCACCCTCATCGGCGGCATCTTCAACACCTTCCCGTACACCAGCTTCTCGCAGAACGTGGGCCTGGTCGCCGTCACGGGTGTCAAGAGCCGCTATGTCTGTGTGGCTGCGGGCGTGATCCTGCTGGTGCTCGGCCTGCTGCCGAAGATGGCGGCGCTGGTCGAGTCGCTGCCCACCGTGGTGCTGGGCGGCGCCGGGCTGGTGATGTTCGGCATGGTGGCGGCCACCGGCATCCGCATCCTGGGCGGCGTGGACTTCAAGACCCACCGCCACAACGCGCTGATCGTGGCGGTCTCGATCGGCTTCGGCATGATCCCGCTGGTGGCGCCCAAGTACTCGCAGTGGATGCCGCACGCGATCCATCCGCTGATCGAGTCGGGCATTCTGCTGGCCTCGATCTGCGCGGTGTTGCTGAATCTGTATTTCAACGGCGCCCGCGGTGACAGCCAGGCCGCCGTGGCAGCCGCCAAGCAGGCCGACGCCCACTGAGACGCACCCTCACCACCACCTCCGAAGGGCCCTCGCGGCCCTTTTTTCTTGCCTTGACCCGCCTCAGCCTGCACAGTAGCGGTGCACGCGCCGCGCTTTCGCACCAATACAGGGTTGTTTCGGATGGTCGGTTGGGGCCGTCTGCGCAGAATCTGCATACACATTCTGTATTCAATACCCCTTCCCCACCCGTCTGCTGGCACCGAAATTGCTGGTAGGCATCACCCTCCTGCAACCGATCCTTACAACGGAGCCCTCATGAACAAGCGCCAAGCCCTCCAGTTCGCCGCCGCCCTGGCTGCCACCACGGTATTCGGGACCGCCCATGCCCAGACGCCGATCAAGTTCCAGCTGGACTGGCGCTTCGAGGGCCCGGCCGCGTTCTTCCTGCAATCCGAAGCCAAGGGCTACTACAAGGCAGCGGGCCTGGATGTGAGCATCGATGCCGGCAACGGCTCCGGCGGCACGGTCACCCGCGTGGCTTCGGGCACCTACGACCTGGGCTTCGCCGACATGGCCGCCCTCATGGAGTTCCACGCCAACAACCCGGACGCGCCGAACAAGCCGGTGGCCGTCATGATGGTCTACAACAACACCCCCGCTGCCGTGCTGACGCTCAAGAAGAGCGGCATCACCAAGGTGGCCGACCTCAATGGCAAGAAGCTGGGCGCCCCGGTGTTCGACGCCGGCCGCAAGGCGTTCCCGATCTTCCAGAAGGCCAACGGCATCGGCAACGTGGCCTGGACCGCCATGGACCCGCCGCTGCGCGAGACCATGCTGGTGCGTGGTGACATCGACGCCATCACCGGTTTCTCGTTCACCTCGCTGCTGAACCTGGAGGCGCGTGGCGTCAAGCCGGCCGACGTGGTGGTGTTCCCCTATGCCGACTACGGCGTGAAGCTGTATGGCAACGCCATCATCGCCAGCCCCAAGCTGATCAAGGAGAACCCGGCTGCGGTGAAGGCCTTCCTGTCCGCCTTCACCAAGGGCGCCAAGGAGGTGATCGCCAACCCCGCCGCCGCCATCGACACGGTCAAGGCGCGCGACGGCATCATCAACGTGGCGCTGGAAACGCGCCGCCTGAAGATGGCCATCGACGCGGTGGTCGCCAGCCCCGACGCCTACAAGGAAGGTTTTGGCCAGGCCGTGCCCGGCCGCATGGCGCTGATGGCTTCGCAGGTGTCCGACGCCTTCGGCACCAAGACCCGGATCGACCCGACCGCCGTCTGGACGGCCACGCTGCTGCCGCCGGCCGCCGAACTGAACATCCTGCCCAAGAAATAAATCCCGGCGACATTTTTGACCTGGGCCAGTTCTGCGAAAGCCGGCTGGCCTTTTTTTCAGGAGCGCTCCATGCAAGAAGCCCCCGGAGGCAGCGACGCCCCCTTCGTCGACTTCGACCAGGTCTGGCTGGCCTACAACGACGACCTGCTGGCCAAGAACATCTTCGCGGTCGAAGACATCAACCTCAAAGTGAAGAAGGGCGAGTTCATCGCCATCGTCGGCCCATCGGGTTGTGGCAAGTCCACCTTCATGAAGCTGACCACCGGGCTGCGCATGCCCAGCATGGGCAAGATCCGCATCGACGGCCAGCCCGTCACCGGTCCGCTGAAGATTTCGGGCATGGCCTTCCAGTCGCCTTCGCTGCTGCCCTGGCGCACCACCATCGACAACGTGCTGCTGCCGCTGGAGATCGTGGAACCGTTCCGCAGCCAGTTCCGCGACCGGCGCAAGGAGTTCGAGGAACGCGCCCTCAAGCTGCTGGAGAGCGTGGGGCTGGGCGGCATGGGCAAGAAGTACCCGTGGGAACTGTCGGGCGGCATGCAGCAACGCGCCAGCATCTGCCGCGCGCTGATCCACGAACCCAAGATGCTGCTGCTGGACGAACCCTTCGGCGCGCTGGATGCGTTCACGCGCGAAGAACTCTGGTGCACGCTGCGCGACCTGTGGGAAGCGCAGAAATTCAACGTCATCCTGGTCACGCACGATCTGCGCGAAAGCGTCTTCCTGGCCGACACGGTGTACTGCATGAGCCGCAGCCCGGGCCGCTTCGTCGTGCAGCGCGACATTCCGATTCCGCGCACCCGCGACCTGGAGGTGACCTACACCCCCGAATTCACCGACATCGTGCACGAACTGCGCGGCCATATCGGCGCCATGCGAAAAGCCGGCACCGTGATCAACCAGTAAGGAGCGAGCGATGAGCACGAAACAGAAACACGTCGAACGCTGGTCGCCCTGGATCCTTCTCCTGGCCATCATCATCGTCTGGGAAGTCATCTGCAGCGGCTTCGGGGTCTCCGAATTCATCTTCCCCAGCCCTTCGCGCATCTGGGAACAGACGCTGGAGCACAAGACCGTCATCCTGGGTCACGCGTGGCGCACCTACTGGGTGACGATGGCCGGCTTCGGCGTCGCCATCGTGGTGGGGGTGCTGCTGGGTTTCCTGATCGGTTCCTCGCGCCTGGCCTACGCGGCCATCTACCCGCTGATGACCGCCTTCAACGCCCTGCCCAAAGCCGCTTTCGTGCCCATCCTCGTGGTGTGGTTCGGCATCGGCGTCGGCCCGGCCATCCTCACCGCCTTCCTGATCAGCTTCTTCCCCATCATGGTCAACATCGCCACCGGCCTGGCGACGCTGGAGCCCGAGCTGGAAGACGTGCTGCGCGTGCTCGGCGCCAAGCGATGGGACGTGCTGATGAAGGTCGGCCTGCCGCGCTCGCTGCCCTACTTCTTCGGCTCGCTCAAGGTCGCCATCACGCTGGCCTTTGTCGGCACCACGGTGTCGGAGATGACCGCCGCCAACGAAGGCATCGGCTACCTGCTGATCTCGGCCGGCAGCTCCATGCAGATGGGCCTGGCCTTCAGCGGCCTGCTGGTCGTCGGCGTGATGGCCATGGTGATGTACGAGCTGTTCAGCTGGGTCGAAAAGCACACCACCGGCTGGGCGCACCGCGGAAGTCAGGGATGATGACCGGCGAGCAGGTCGCGCGCCATCTGCGGCGCGCCAACGAGGTGGCCCTGCGTGCCATGCGCATGGGCCGCCACCCTTTCGGCGCGCTGCTGGTGGCGCCCGACGGCGAAACCGTGCTGGCCGAGCAGGGCAACATCGACACGGTGAACCACGCCGAGTCGACACTGGCGCGAACCGCCGCCGCCAACTACCCCGGCGAATACCTCGCCCGCTGCACGCTGGTCACCACGTTCGAGCCCTGCGCCATGTGTGCCGGCACCGTCTACTGGGCCGGCATCGGGCGCGTGGTCTACGGCGCCGAAGAAACGGCCCTGCTCGCCCTCACGGGCAACCACCCCGAAAACCCCACGCTCAGCCTGCCCTGCCGCGAGGTGTTCGCGCGCGGACAGCGCCCCACGGAAGTGGTCGGCCCGGTGCCGGCGGTGGCGGCCGAGATGCTCGCCACACACGCCGGGTTCTGGGCGGCTCGCTGACCGCGCTCGCCGCCCACCCGCCCGTCAGTCCTTGCGGCGGTAGTTGGCCTTCATGCGTTCGGCCAGATAGTCGCCGGCGGTCATGGCCGGGTACTTGCCCGATGGCGAAGTGATCAGCGCGTCGGTGTTGGCCTGGCAGAAGAAAGCGATGCTGTAGCGCCCGCCCATGTATTCGCCGGGCAGCGGGTTGCGCACACGGTGAAAGTTGGACAGCAGGCGGTCGTCGCTCCAGCGCATGAGCATGTCGCCAATATTGCAGGTGATGAGGTCTTCGCGCGGCGGCACCGTCGTCCATTCCTGGGCTTCGAACTCCTTGCCCGGGCACACCTGCAGGCCGCCCTGGCCATCGCGCTGATAGAGGATGGTCAGGCAATTGAAGTCGGTGTGCGCGCCGCCGCGCACATAGTCCAGCTTGTCCTGCACGTCTTCCGGGATCGGGTAGTAGTGCAGCAGGCGCAACGTGCTCTGGTAGGTGTCGGCGTCGGGATCGTGCGCACGCGCGAAGAAGTCGCGCTCGAAACCCAGTTTCTCGGCAAAACACGACAGCACCTTCATGCCCACCGCCCAGCTCGCCTGCTCGAAGGCCAGCATCGTGGCCTGGAAGCCCGGCAGATCGGCTTCGGCCGGATACAGACCGGCCATGCGCGGTCGCGTGATCTGGTAGCTCTCTTTCTGATCGGGCACGCCCGTGGAAGGCCGCACCTGGGCCAGACTTTCCCAACCGGCATTGCGCGCCAGCGGCCACTGCGCCTTCGTCGCCTGGGGCAGTGCGAAGAAACGTTCGCTCATCGCAAACGCTTCACGCACCTGGGCCACCGGCACGCCGTGGTTGACGAGCTGGAAGAAGCCGACATCGACGGCCGCGCGCCACAGCTGTTCGGTGATCTCGTCGCGGCGGCGATCGAAGTCCGACAGGTCGATCAGGGGTACCGCACGCGCGGTGGTTTCCGAACCCTGGGCGCCCATGCGCGCCTCTTTCTGCAGTTCGGCCAGTTCAAAAGGGGTGGATGTGTTCATGACGGAATCGCTCCTGAAAACAGGCCAGAGGCCTCGAAAAGGTTTCAGGACCATCCGGCATGGCGATCGGTCAGGGAGGAAACCCGGGCGCTGGGGTCAGCGTGACTCCTGAAGACCGTCTGCCCTGCCGGGCTGGACCTCAAGAGCAATTCCCGGCCAGGACAGCCGACGAAATCGGCCGCTGGTGAACGCTTCTACTCTCGCCAAACAGGCTAGCAGATTTCAGGCCAGCGCTTTGCCCCAGTGATGGGGAGAGGATCCCCTGCCTGCACACCAAGCTGGTGCTCCATGCCTCATCTTGGACACGCTCGCGACCCCGACACGCCTTGCCCCTCCACCTTGCGCGCGGTCTGCACAGGATCGGCACCGGCACCGGGTGCGTGGCATGGATTCTGCGTCTGCGGACAGCGAGAGTAGAAGCGTTCAGCGGCCGAAACAGCCGCCCGGAAATTGCTCTTGAAAGTCGTGCGGCCCAAGCCGTCCTTCGCACCTTCAGGAACGGGTCCCTCTGCGTGCCCGCTTGTTTTCGGAGTCCTTACATGCAACGTCGTTCTCTCCTGCGCGCCGCCGGCGCAGCCTCTCTCCTGTCCGCCACGCCTTTCGTGCGCGCCCAGGGTTCCCTGCAGAAATTCAAGTTCAACCTCGGCTGGAAGGTGGAGGCCTCGGGCGCCGGCTTCCTGCTGGCCCTGCAGCGCGGCTACTACAAGGACGCCGGCCTCGACGTGACCATCGACACCGGCAACGGCTCGGCCGCCGCCATCGGCCTGGTGGCCAGCGGGGCCTACGAGGCCGCGTCGGCCGACCTCTCGACCATGATCGAGTTCAACCTGGCCAACCCGCAGGCCGCGCTCAAGGCGGTGGCCATGCAGTACGACCTGAACCCCAACGCGGTCATCGTGCGCAAGGACGGCCCGATCAAGAAGCCGGCCGACCTCGCCGGCAAGACCATTCTCGGCCAGCCCTTCAACGCCTCGCGCAAGCTGTTCCCGGTGTTCGCCAAGGCACAGGGCTTCGACCCCAGCGGGGTGAAGTGGGAAAACGTCGCACCCGATATCGGCGACACCCGCTTCGTCAAGGGCGACTTCGATGCCGTGGCCTATTTTTTCTTCACCGGCCTGCTCAACCTCAAGGCCCGCGGCGTCACCGCCGACCAGCTCACCGTGTTCCGTTTCTCCGACCACGGCATGAAGTCGTATGGCAATGGCCTGGTGGCCAACGCCAAGAGCATGGAGCAGGCCGACACCATGAAGGCCTTCGTCAAAGCCTCCACGCGCGGCTGGCTGGACTGCATCGCCGACCCCAAGGCCGGTGGCGCGGCGGTCAAGACGCGCGAGCCCCTGGCCAACGAAACGCTGGAATTCGAGCGGCTCAAGCTCATCGTCGACGGCACGATGAACACCCCCGACACCCGCGCCAACGGCTGGGGCGCAGCCACGCCGGCGCGCCTGCAGGCGACCATCGATGAAACCGTGGCGGCCTTCGGCCTGAAGAGCGCGCCCACGCTGGCCGACTTCTGGACCGACAAGTTCCTGCCCGCCATGGCCGACCGCCAGCTCAAGGCCTGAGGCGGCCATGGGCATCCCTGTCATCGACCTCGCGGACGCCCTGGCGCCCGGGAGCCGCCGCAGCCTGGCGGTGGCCCGCCAGCTGCGCGAGGCGGCCACCACGTCCGGCTTCTTCTACGTCCGCAACCACGGGGTGGACCCCGCCATGGTGGCCACCCAGTTCGCGCTCGCCAAAGCGCTGCTGGAGCTGCCCGCCGAACGGCGCGCGGCGCTGTCCATGAAACACTCGCCCATCATGCGCGGCTACGAAAGCCTGGGCGAACAGACGCTGGACGCCGAGATGAAGCCCGACCTCAAGGAGAGCTTCTACTGCGGCATGGACTGGCCCGACGACCACCCCTTCGTCCAGGCCGGCTACCAGACCTACGGCCCCAGCCAGTGGCCCGAAGAGCTGCCGCAGGCGCGGCCCACCTGCCAGCGCTACATCGCGGCAATGAACCGGCTCTCCGAGCGGATCATGCAGCTGATGGCGCTGTCACTGGACCTGCCCGAGCACCACTTCGACGCGTCCTGCCGCGACCCCATGGTCACGCTGCGCATGATCCGCTACCCGGCCCACCCGGCCGACGCGGACGACCGCACCTTCGGCGCCGGGGCCCACACCGACTGGGGCGCGATCACCATCCTCGCGCAAGACGCCCACGGCGGCCTGGAAGTGCAGATGCCCGACGGCCAGTGGGTGGCGGCCACCCCCATCGAAGGCTGCTTCGTGGTCAACCTCGGCGACATGATCCCGCGCTGGACCAACGGGCTGTACCACTCCAACCCGCACCGCGTGCGCAACGTGTTTTCGGGCGGCGCACCGCGCTTCTCGGTCCCGTTCTTCTACGAACCCAACTACCTGGCCCGGATCGAAGCCGTGCCCGGCACGGTCACGGCCGACAGGCCGTCGCGGTTCGTGGCCTGCACCGCCGGTGAACACCTGCGCGAGATGTACGAAAAGACCTACGGCCTTCAGAAAGCCGCCGGCGAGACCGCCTCCGCCTGACCTCCGGCCGGGCACAGCCCGCGTGCCCGGCCTGTTTTCGCTCCCCGCATGAAACTCTTCGTCAACCTTTTCTGTACCGACATCGCCGCCCAGCTGGCGTTCTACCAGGCCCTGCTCGGCCTGCCCGAAGACAGCCACAGCCGTTCGCCGATCTACCGCGCGGTGGAAACCGAACATTTCCAGTTCGGCTTTCACGCGCCCCCCGCCTACGGCGTGCTGCAACTGGCCGACCGCCAGCCGGCCGACCCGGCATCGGCCCCCGTCACCGCCTACGCGACCTTCATGCTCGACAACCCGTCCGAGGTCAATGCCGCCGCCGATCGCGCTGCGGCGCTCGGCGGGCGCATCGTCAAGGGGCCCTACGCCACCTACTACGGCCAATGGCAGGCCGTGCTGGCCGACCCCGAAGGCCATATGTTCCGCGTCAGCACCGGCTCGCTCCCCGCAGGCGTCGAAGCGCCCGCGCTGACGCTGCCCGCCACGGCGCCCTGAACCGCGCACCGCCACGCCGATCCCGAGCCGCCTGACGGCCCTGGCGGCCAGGGCATTGGCCGCGGGCGGCAGCCCCTACACTTGGCGCCCATGCCCTGGCAAGCCCATCTCTCGCTCGACTACCGGCTGCAAGGCCAGCGCACGGTGTTGCAACACCAGCACGACGGCCCGCTGCGCATCTTCAAAAGCCTCTATCCCGAAGGCGACGCGATCTGCCACAACGTCGTGGTGCACCCACCCGGCGGACTGGTCGGCGGCGACACGCTGGAGCTGCAGGTGCACGCCGCCGCCGGCACGCACGCGCTGATCTCCACCCCCGGCGCCACGCGCTTCTACGCCGCCGACGACCTGCCCGCCACCCAGCGCGTGGCGCTCCATCTGGACAGCGGCGCGCGCCTGGAATGGCTGCCCCTCGAAGCCATCGCCTACCCCGGCTGCGAAGCCGTCAACCACTGGACCGCCGAACTCGCGGGCAACGCCGAGCTGATCGCCTGGGACGTCACGGCCCTGGGCCTGCCCTCGACCGGCCAGGCCTTCGACCGCGGGCGCTTTCGGCAGCGGCTGGAGATTCCGGGCCTGTGGCTGGAGCAGGCCACGCTGGACGCACGCGATCAGCGCCTGCTCGACGCCCCCCTGGGCCTGGCCGGCCAACGCTGCCTGGGCACGCTGCTGCTGGCCTCGGGCACGCCGCTGGGGCGGCAGCGCCAGGAGCACCTGCTCGAAGCCGTTCGACAGGTGCTCGACCCCCTGCCGCCCGGTGTGCAGGCCGGCGCCACCTGCCCGAACCCGCAGATGCTGGTGGTGCGGGCGCTGGCACCGCTGGTCGAACCGCTGATGGCCACGCTGCAGGCCGCCTGGGCCGCCTTGCGCCCTGCCGCCTGGGGCGTGCCGGGCACGCCACCGCGCATCTGGCGGGTTTGACCTTGCACCGCACCCGGGCGCAAACTGAGCGGTCTTTGCGGGCTTGTTCCTGCCGCCGGTCCAGGTCGGTTTGTGCACAATGGGGCATGCCGTCCCGGAACCCGTTCCTTCGCCCGATCTGCCCATGAGTGCCGAAAAGAGCGATCTGCAAGACGCGCGCGCCCTCGTCATCGACGGCAACCCGCAGTCGCGCTCGATCATCGTCAACCAGTTGCGCGAAGCCGGCGTGGGCACCATCGTGCAATGCGCACGGCTGGTCGATGCGCGCAGCAAGCTCGAAATGTCGAGCTACGACGTGGTGATCTCCGAGCAGTATTTCGAGCGCGAGGAAATCACCGGCCAGGATCTGCTGGACGACCTGCGCCGCCACCAGTTGCTGCCGTTCTACACGGTGTTCGTGATGGTCACGGCCGAGTCCTCCTACAGCAAGGTCGCCGAAGCCGCTGAATCCGCGCTCGACGCCTACCTGATCAAACCCCACACCGCCGCCGGGCTGATCGAACGCATCCGGCAAGCACGCGAGCGCAAGGGCGCGCTCAAAGAGATTTTTGCCGCCATCGACCACGAAGACTTCGACGGCGCCGCCCAGATGTGCAAGGCCCACTTCGACGAGCGGCGCCCCTACTGGCTCTACGCGGCCCGCATCGGCGCCGAACTGATGCTGCGCGGCGGTCTGCTCAGCGAAGCCGAAAAGCTGTACGAAGCGGTGGTGGAGGCCAAGACCCTGCCCTGGGCCAAACTGGGCGTGGCCCGTGCGCAGCTCGAAGCCGGCTATCCGCAGCGCGCCACGACCACGCTCGAAAGCCTGATCGAAACCGAGCCCGGCTATTCCGACGCCTACGACGTGATGGGCCGGGCACAGTTCGAGCTGGGCAACTTCCAGAACGCCCTGGCCACCTTCCGCATGGCCACGCGGCTGACGCCCTCGTCGGTGAACCGCCTGCTCAAGCACGGCATGCTGGCCTACTACGCTGGCGAACGCACCGAAGGGGTCGAGCTGCTGGACCGCGCCACGCGCGTCGGCCTGGACTCCAAGCTCTACGACCCGCAGGCGCTGGTGCTGCTGGCCTTCGCCCGGCTCGACGCCAACGACCACCGGGGCCTGATGCGCTGCGCCGACCAGCTCATGCACCTGCGCAGCCGCCACCCCGACAGGCCCCGGCCGCAGCGATTGCTCGACGTGGTGCACGCGCTGATCTACATCCACGAACTGCAGCATGCCCGGGCCCTGGAAGAAGTCCGGCGGCTGGCGAAGGACGTGCTGGAGCCGGCCTTCGATTTCGAATCGGCCAGCAACCTGCTGGGGCTCATGACCCGCCTGGCGCTGCGTTCGATCCAGCTTTACGAAGTCGATGCCACGGTCGACCTGCTGGGTCTGCGCTTTTGCACCAGCCGTGCGCTCACCGAGCTGCTCGCCTGTGCCGCCGTCGGCCGCAACGACTTCATCAACCGCATCCGCGCCGGCCATGGCGAAATCCTGCGCCTGACCGAACAGGCCATGAGCCTGAGCCTCAAGGGCGACCCGCAAGGCGCCGTGATCAAGCTGCTCGAAGACGGCCAGCGCACACTCAACGCCAAGGTCATCGAGTCGGCCCACCTGGTGCTGCACCGCTACCAGCAGCGCATCCCCGACCACACGGCCTTGCTCGAACAGGCCCAGGCCCTGCGGGTGCGGTATCGGACCACCGATGTGCATGCAGGGCTGGGGGAACAGAGCCACACCGGCCGCGCTGCGGGCGGCATCTCGCTGCCCACCGCCTACCGGCCACCGGCCCGCAACGAAGGCCTGCTCGCCAGCGTCAACGCCGTGGGCGCCTGAACGCGCCCCGTTGCACCCATGCCAGCCACCTGGATGCCCGCCTGCGCGGGCATGACGGGTACGGCATGCCTGGCGCCTGCGAAGGCACGGAGCGTGAGGGGCAGCGACCCGCGCCAGCGGCGGAGCGTGGGGGCTCAGATCGCCACCAGTTGCCGGATGCCCTTGGCCTGCATCTCGCTGCCCGGGCCGCTGGCGATCACTTCGCCGCGCTCCATCACCACGTACTGATCGGCCAGTTCTTCGGCAAAGTCGTAGTACTGCTCCACCAGCACGATGCCCATGTTGCCGCGCTCGGCCAGCATACGAATCACTTTGCCGATGTCCTTGATGATGTTGGGCTGGATGCCTTCGGTGGGTTCGTCCAGGATCAGCAGCTTGGGCCCCGCCGCCAGCGCGCGCGCGATCGCCAGTTGCTGCTGCTGGCCACCCGAGAGGTCGCCGCCCCGCCGGCCCAGCATCTGCTTGAGCACCGGAAACAGCTCGAACAGTTCGGCCGGAATAGGCGTGCCGCCCTTCTTGTAGGCCAGCCCCATCTGCAGGTTTTCCTGCACCGTCAGCCGGGCAAAGATCTCGCGCCCCTGCGGCACGAAACCCACGCCCATGCGGGCGCGCTCGTACGGTGTGGCCTTGTCGATCGCCTTGCCGTCGAGCGTGATGCTCCCGCTCTTGATCGGCACCAGGCCCATCAGCGATTTGAGCAGCGTGGTCTTGCCCACGCCGTTGCGGCCCAGCACCACCGTCACCTGGCCCAGTTCGGCCGTGAGGCTGACGTTGCGCAGGATGTGGCTGCCGCCGTAGTACTGGTTGACGCCCTTGACTTCAAGCAGGCTCATGCGTGTCTCCTCAGCGCCCCAGATAGACTTCGATCACACGCTCGTCGGCCTGCACCTCGTCGAGCGTGCCTTCGGCCAGCACCGAGCCGTCGCACAGCACCGTGACCTTTTCGCTGATGGTGCGGATGAAGCTCATGTCGTGTTCGACCACCATCAGCGAGTGTTTGCCCTTGAGGCTGAGAAACAGCTGCGCCGTGCGCTCGGTTTCTTCGTCGGTCATGCCCGCCACCGGCTCGTCGAGCAGCAGCAGCTTCGGGTTCTGCATCAGCAGCATGCCGATCTCCAGCCACTGCTTCTGCCCGTGGCTAAGCGTTCCAGCCAGGCGCGCCGCGCTGTCGGCCAGGTGGATGGTCTGCAGCACCTCGCCCAGGCGGTCCTTCTGCTCGCCGTTGAGCTGAAACGTCAGCGAATGCGCGACGCGCTTGTCGGTCGCCAGCGCCAGCTCCAGGTTCTCGAACACCGTGAGCTGCTCGAACACCGTGGGTTTCTGGAACTTGCGCCCGATGCCCATGGCCGCGATGTCGGCTTCGCGGTGGCGCAGCAGGTCGATGGTGCTGCCGAAGAACACCGTGCCGCTGTCGGGCCGGGTCTTGCCGGTGATGATGTCCATCATGGTGGTCTTTCCCGCGCCGTTGGGGCCGATGATGCAACGCAGCTCGCCGGGGGCGATGTCCAGGTTCAGGCCGTTGATGGCCTTGAAGCCGTCGAAGGCCACGTGCACATCCTCCAGATAGAGAATGCGGCCGTGGGTCACGTCGACCTCGCCGGCGGTCACCGGGCGGCCGTAACCGGCGGTGCGCCCGCCGGATTCGGTGGCACCGGCCACCTGGGCCGTGTGCAGCGACTGCAGGCGCTGGGCGCCCGCTTCCATCAGATCGGGCGTCATGCCGACTCTCCTTGCCCGGCCGCAGCCGGTGGGCGCCGAAGCTTGCGGACCAGCCCCACGATGCCCTGCGGCATGAACAGCGTGACGGCGATGAACAGCGCCCCCAGGAAGTAGAGCCAGAACTCGGGGAAGGTCACGGTGAGCCAGCTCTTGGCGCCGTTGACCAGGAAGGCGCCCACGATGGGACCGACCAGCGTGGCACGCCCGCCCACCGCCGCCCAGACCGCGATCTCGATGCTGCCCGCCGTGCTCATTTCACCGGGGTTGATGATGCCCACCTGCGGCACGTACAGCGCGCCGGCGATGCCGCACATGACGGCCGAGATGGTCCAGATGGTGAGCTTGTAGGGCAGCGGGTTGTAGCCGCAGAACATGACCCGGTTCTCGGCGTCGCGCACCGCCTGCAGCACGCGCCCGAACTTGGAGTTGACCAGCCAGCGGGCCCACAGGAAGAAGCCCAGCAGCGTCAGGCCCGTGAGCACGAACAGCGTCATGCGCATGCCCTGCGTGGCGATGGGCAGACCCAGGATTCGCTTGAAGTCGGTAAAGCCGTTGTTGCCGCCCATGCCGGTTTCGTTGCGGAAGAACAGCAGCAGCGCGGCGAAGGTCAGCGCCTGCGTGATGATGGAGAAGTACACGCCCTTGATGCGCGAGCGGAAGGCGAAGTAGCCGAACACGAAGGCCACCAGCCCCGGCACCAGCACGATCAGCAGCAGCGTGGCGATGAAGCTGTCGCTCAGCGCCCAGTGCCACGGCAATTCCTTCCAGTCGAGGAACACCATGAAGTCGGGCAGCTCGCTCTTGTAGTTGCCGTCGGTGCCGATCTGGCGCATGAGGTACATGCCCATCACGTAACCGCCCAGCGCGAAGAACAGGCCGTGGCCCAGGCTGAGGATGCCGGTGTAGCCCCAGATCAGGTCCATGGCCAGCGCACAGATGGCGTAGCACATGATCTTGCCCAGCAGGCCGACCATGTAGTCCGACAGGTGCAACGGGCTGTCGGCCGGCACCAGCAGGTTGAGCATGGGCGCCACGGCGCAGACCACCAGCAGGGCGACGATGAAGGCGCTCCAGCCTTTGCGGGTGAGCAACGGGCCAGGCGCGGGGAGAGAAACAGAAACAGCGGTCATGAACAGTGCCCCTCGCGAGCGAAGTGAATGGTCCAGAGCGCCGCGGAACCGGCTCCGCCGGGCCGCAGGCGCTGCCCCTTGAGGGGCGGAGCGGCCACACGCAGTGGGCAAGCGATGGGGGTGGTCATACTTCCCGGCCCTTGAAAGCGAAGATGCCCTGCGGCCGCTTCTGGATGAAGACGATGATGAACACCAGCACGGCAATCTTGGCCAGCACGGCGCCAGCCCAGCCTTCGAGGAATTTGTTGACCAGGCCCAGCCCCAGCGCGGCATACACCGTGCCCGCGATCTGCCCGACACCGCCCAGCACCACGACCATGAACGAGTCGACGATGTAGCCTTGGCCCAGGTCGGGGCCGACGTTGCCGACCTGGCTGAGCGCGCAGCCCGCCAGCCCGGCGATGCCCGAGCCCAGCGCGAAGGCATAGGTGTCGATGCGGGCGGTGTTCACGCCCATGCACGACGCGATGGGCCGGTTCTGCGTGACACCCCGCACGAACAACCCCAGCCGCGTGCGGCCGATGAGCAGCACCACGCCCAGCAACACGCCGGCCGCGAAGACGATGATCAGGATGCGGTTCCAGGGCAGCGTGACCAGGCCGTTCATGAAGGTGAGGCTGCCACTCATCCACGACGGGTTTTCCACGCCCACGTTCTGCGCGCCGAACAGGCTGCGCACCGACTGCATCAGCACCAGACTGATGCCCCAGGTCGCCAGCAGCGTCTCCAGCGGCCGGCCGTAGAGAAAGCGGATCACCGTGCGCTCCATCACCGCGCCCACCAGGGCCGAAGTGATGAAGGCCACCGGCACCGCGGCCAGCAGGTACCAGTCGAACCACCCGGGCAGTGCGCTGCGAAAGAACGATTGCACCAGCCAGGTGGCGTAGGCGCCGATCATGATCAGCTCGCCATGGGCCATGTTGATCACACCCATGAGCCCGTAGGTGATGGCCAGGCCCAGCGCCGCCAGCAGCAGGATGGAGCCCAGGCTGATGCCGGTGAAGGCCTGCGAGACACCGCTGGCCAGAGCACGGGCGCTGTCCAGCGCCGCGATGGCGTCGGACAGGGCCTTCTTCACATCGGGGTTGCTTTCGGCGTCAAGGCGCTCGGCCAGCATCGGCCGCAGGCTGGGTGGGGCCTTGTCGGCCAGCACACGCGCCGCGCTCAGGCGCACCGCGTCGTCGTCGCTGGCCAGTTGCAGGATGGACCGCGCCTGCTCCAGGCTGGCCCGCGCTGCAGCCGCCAGCGTGGGCTGGGCCAACGCCTTTTCCAGCAGCGGCAGGCCCGAATCGTCGGCGTCTTCCACCGCACCCCGCAGCACCACCTGGGCCGCAGCCACCTGGCGGGCGGCATCGTCTTCGAACAAATCGTGCCCGGCCTTGGCCGTCGCCAAGGCACCGCGCATGCGGTTGTTGAGCAGGGCGTCTTCGGCCTCTTCCCTGACCGGAGCGGGCTCGCCCGTCACTGCGTCGATGGCCGAACCGTCGGCCTGCACGATGAGCACCTGCTCGCCCTGGAACTTGACCGCGTCGTCGGCCAGGGCGTTGATGAGCGCCAGCGCCCGGGGATCGTCCTCGGCCGCCAGCCGATTGAGCGCATCGATGCGCTCGTCGCTGGCACCCGAAGCCAGCACCAGCGCGTCTTCCGGCGTCAGCGCGTGCGCGGCGGTCGCACCGAGCACGCCACTCACGGCCACAGCCCCGGCAACCACAAAAGAACGCAACAGCCCGCGCATGGTCATAAATGTCTTTTCAATGTGGGACCCAACCATCACCCCGAACCTCTCCCACCGGGAGAGGGAGCAAAAAACGCCGCAAACCGCGTGCCTTCACCCAGCAGGCACCGCGGAACCGGCTTTGCCGGGCCGCAGGTGCCGTCCCCCCTCGAAGCGCCGAAGGCGCGCCACAGAGGGGGGAAGCCGCGAAAGCGGCGCAGGGGGGAGCCCTTATTTCGTCGGCTCGTCCTTTTTGCCCTTGTTTTCAGGAATGAACGGGCTCCACGGCTGGGCCTTGACGGGGCCCTTGGTCTTCCACACCACGTTGAACTGGCCGTCGGCCTTGATCTCGCCGATGAACACCGGCTTGTGCAGGTGGTGGTTCTTCGGGTCCATGGTGGAAGTGAAGCCCCCTGGTGCCGGGAAGGTCTGGCCGGCCATGGCGGCGATCACCTTGTCGGTATCGGTCGACTTGGCCTTCTCGACCGCCTGCTTCCACATGTGGATGCCGATGTAGGTGGCTTCCATCGGGTCGTTGGTCAGCGGCTTGTCCATGTGGCCCGGAATCTTCTTGGCCTTGGCGTAGTCGCTCCAGGCCTTCACGAACGCGGTGTTGGCCGGGCTCTTGATGCTCATGAAGTAGTTCCAGGCGGCCAGGTGGCCCACCAGCGGCTTGGTGTCCACGCCACGCAGCTCTTCTTCACCCACGGAGAAAGCCACCACCGGCACATCCGTCGCCTTCAGGCCCTGGTTGCCCAGTTCCTTGTAGAAGGGCACGTTGGAGTCGCCGTTGATGGTCGAGACCACGGCCGTCTTCTTTCCGGCCGAAGCGAAGGTCTTGATCTTGCCGATGATGGTCTGGTAGTCGGCATGGCCGAAGGGCGTGTACTCCTCCATGATGTCCTCGTCCTTGATGCCCTTGCTGTGCAGGAAGGCGCGCAGGATCTTGTTGGTGGTGCGCGGGTACACGTAGTCGGTGCCCAGCAGCACGAAGCGCTTGGCCGAGCCGCCGTCCTTGCTCATCAGGTATTCCACGGCGGGAATGGCCTGCTGGTTGGGCGCGGCACCGGTGTAGAACACGTTCTTGGACAGCTCTTCGCCTTCGTACTGCACGGGGTAGAACAGCAGGGCGTTCTTTTCTTCGTAGACCGGCAGCACCGACTTGCGCGACACCGAGGTCCAGCAACCGAAGGTCACGGCCACCTTGTCCTGATCGATCAGCTGCTTGGCCTTTTCGGCGAACAGCGGCCAGTTGGAGGCCGGGTCGACCACCACGGGTTCGAGCTTCTTGCCCAGCACGCCGCCCTTGGCGTTGATCTCGTCGATGGCCATCAGGGCCACGTCCTTGAGCACGGTTTCGGAAATGGCCATCGTGCCCGACAGCGAGTGCAGGATGCCGACCTTGATGGTGTCGGCGGCGTGGGCCGAGAGGCCGAAGGCGCCCAGCGCGGCGGCAGCCGACAGGGCTTTGAGGGTAAATCGACGTTGCATCATGGCGCTTCTCCAGGGTTCGGGAACATCCGTTGGGGGGTCTGACTTTCGCCACCGCCCGGCCTGCACGGCTGTTCGATGGGGTCAGACGGATGCTAGGGAGGCCCCTGGAAAGCGTCTGTACGCCGGGTGGCGTATGGGCGGCGGAACGGGCACGGAATCGGCCCGCCGGCGCCTCGGCGTACGCCATGTGGCGTATGCCGGGACCGGCGCACGCCGGATCAGCCGCCGTGTTGCGGCCGCAGCAGCGGCACGCGGTTGATCGCCATCGCGGCGGCGGCGGTGCGCGTTTCCACCCCCAGTTTGGCGTGGATGCGCTCCAGGTGCTTCTTCACCGTCGCCGGGCTGGCGCCGAGGATGTCGCCGATGTCGCGGTTGATCTTGCCCTTGACGACCCAGTACAGCACCTCGGCCTCGCGCGCGGTGAGGCCGAAGGCCTGGGCCAGGGCTTCGAGCACGCTGGCGTCCGACGTTTCCTGCATGACGATGAGCCAGTCACCGGGCTCGCCGACCCCGAGTTCGTCGGCCTCTTCGTCGCCCACGCGCTGGTGCAGCCGAAAGGTCAGGCGCCGTGGGCCCTGGTCGAGCGTGAGTCGCGGCGGTTCGGGGCGCTGGGCCGCATCGGCCGCCTGCAGCTCGGGCAGCAGGCGCGCCAGCCACTGCAGCACCACGTCGGGCGTGGCCGGGGCCTCGGTGCCGCAGTAGCGCAGCAGCAGGTCGCGCGCCAGCGGGGTCTGCCACATCAGGCGGCCGTCGCGTGCGCGCACGGTGATGGTGGCGTAGCCGAAGGCGTCGAGCGCGTTGCGCGCCTGGCTGCGTTCGACCGCGCCCTGGCGCAGGTGGCGCGCCTGCGCCAGGTGCACGCCCATGCGCGCGATCACTTCGCGCGGCTTGATGGGTTTGGTCACGTAGTCCACACCGCCGGCGCCGAGCGCGGCCACCAGATGTTCGGTCTCGGTGAGCCCGGTCATGAAGATGATGGGAATGGGCGCGGTGCGCGGGTCGGCCTTGAGCCGGCGCGCGACCTCGAAGCCGTCGATACCGGGCATGACGGCGTCGAGCAGGATGACGTCGGGCCGCGCCTGCTGCGCACGCCGCACGGCGGCTTCGCCGTCGAGCGCGACCAGCACCGCAAAACCCGCGTCATCGAGCGCGTCGTGCAGCGGCGCGACGTTGTCGGGCACGTCGTCGACGATGAGCACCACCAGGCGGGATTCCGGCACCAGCACCACAGGCGGTGCCAGCGGATCGGCCGGGGACATGTCGGGGGAAGGAGGGTCGCTCGCGGCCATGGGGTCAGCTCGGTTCGGTCGGCAGGCGCGATGGTACGCCCGCCTGCAGCAGGCGCTGCTCGATGGCTTCGAAGCGGAATTCGCGCGCCATGGTGCGGATGCCCTGCGCGAAATCGGCTTGCTCGGGGTGCTGGCGCACCCAGTCGTCCAGCCATTGCACGATGCCTTTGTAGTAGCCCAGGCGCACCAGATCGAGCAGCGGCAGCAGGGCCTGGGCGTCGCCTGCGGCCCAGGCCGGCGCTTCGGACGCCAGCGGCGCGCGGGCGGGAACGGGTGTGGGCGCAGGCGCCTCGGCCTGCACCGGGTGCTGCCATTCCAGCCGCAACTGCTGGCCCAGCCAGAGCAGCAGGTCGTCGCGCCGCACGGGTTTGACGAAAAAGTCAGTGGGTGCCGCCTCTTCGGTTTCGGCCTGCAGACCTTTGTCGAAGGCGTTGGCCGACACGATGGCGGTGGGCACCGCACCCCAGCCACCGGCGCGCAGACGGCGCAGCGTTTCCCAGCCGTCGATGCCGGGCATGGCCAGGTCCATGAAGATCGCGTCGGGCGCCTGGGCACCGCCGGGCTGCACGCCCTCCAGCAGGGCCAGTGCGTCGTGGCCGTTGGTGGCCAGCATCACCTCGAACCCGAGCGGGCGCAACCAGTTGGCCAGCAGTTCGCGGTCGCTTTCTTCGTTGTCGACCACCAGCACCCGGCGGCGCGCGCCGGCATACCCGGTGACCGGCAGCGTGGGGCGCACGCGCCGCGCCGCCACGCCCTGCAGCGCCGGCAGGAACAGTCGCACGGTGAACACGGTGCCCGCGCCGGGTTGGCTGCGCACCGTCATCTCGCCGCCCATGAGGTCGGTGAGCATCTTGGCGATGGTCAGGCCCAGCCCGGTCCCGCCCTCGGGCCCGGCCGCGGCCACCGCGCCCTGCCCGCGCGCGAAGGGCTCGAAGATGCGTTCCATGTCGGCCGCGCTCATGCCCGGGCCGGTGTCGTGCACCTCGAAATGCGCCATCTCGCGCGCATGGCGCACGCGCAGGCGCACCTCGCCCAGGCCGGTGAACTTCACCGCGTTGCCCAGCAGGTTGATGAGGATCTGGCGCAGGCGCTTTTCGTCGGCCCGCACCGCCAGCGGCAGGTCGGCCGGCGCGTCGAACACGAAGCGCAAGCCCTTGGCGGCAGCCTGCAGCTCGAACATGCTGGCCACCTCGCGAACCACGTCGGCAAAGGCCATGGGGCGCACGTCCAGCGCCAGCCGGCCCGACTCGATGCGGGCGATGTCGAGCGTGCCGTCGATGAGCGAGAGCAGGTGCTCGCCCCCGCGGTGAATGACGCGGATGGCCTGTGCCTGGTGCTGCGGCAGATCGGTGTCTTCCTGCAGCAACTGGGCGTAGCCAAGGATGCTGTTGAGCGGCGTGCGCAACTCGTGGCTGATGGTGCTGATGTAGCGGCTCTTGGCCTGGTTGGCCTGCTCGGCGGCGCGGCGCGCCTGCTGCAGGGCCTCGTCGGTGCGGCGGTGCGACTCGATCTCCTGCATCAGCAATCGGGTCTGGCGGTTCGACTCTTCCTGCGCCACCTCGCGGCTCTTGTGCGCCAGCACCAGCCACCAGGCCACGATGCCCGCGATCAGCAGCAGCACCGCGTACACATGCAGAAAGCCGGCGCGCAGCGCGGCGTCGACCAGGCCGGCCACCGCCTGGGTCTCCAGCGCCTGCGTCTGCTGGCGGTACAGCAGGGCCAGCACGGCCGCCAGCAGCGGCGCCATCACCAGCATGATCAGCAGGTAGTGCGCCAGCCCGGCGCGCAGGTACGGCCACACGCGCTGCGGCAGCAGCATGCGCAGCGCCCCCTGCCACTGCACCGAGAGGCGCGCGTGGGGTTTGCACAGGTCGCCGCAGCGCGCGTCGAGCGAACAGCACAGCGAGCAGATGGCGCCCTGGTAGGCCGGGCAGTGCGCCATGTCGGGGCCTTCGTAGTCCCGTTCACAAATCACGCACTTCAGCACGCCCAGCCGCCGATAGCCGCCCTCCTCGATGGAGGTCGGAGCGTGGGGGCCCTCTCCTCTGGCGATGTAGTAGCGCCCCTTCGTCGCCCACGCGATCAGCGGCGCCGTCACCAGCGCGGTCACCATCGCGATCACCGCCGAAAACGCCTGCGCCATCGCCCCCATCAACCCCAGGTAGGCCGCCACCGACAGCAGCGAGGCCAGCACCATCGCCCCGACGCCCACGGGGTTGATGTCGTAGAGGTAGGCGCGCTTGAACTCGATGCCCTTGGGGCTCCAGCCCAGCGGCTTGTTGATGACCAGGTCGGCCACCACGGCCATGATCCAGGCGATGGCGAGGTTGCTGTAGAGCCCGAGCACCTCGCCCAGCGCCTGGAACACGTTCATCTCCATCAGCATGAAGGCGATCAGCGTGTTGAACACCACCCAGACCACCCGGCCCGGGTGGCTGTGCGTCAGGCGCGAAAAGAAGTTGCTCCAGGCCAGCGAGCCGGCGTAGGCGTTGGTGACGTTGATCTTGAGCTGCGAGACCACCACGAACAGCGCCGTGGCCGCCACCGCCCAGCCGTAGGGCAGCACGTATTCGTAGGCCGCCAGGTACATCTGGTTCGGGTCCACCGCGTGTTCGGGCGAGACCATGTGCGACAGCGCCAGCCAGGCCAGCAGCGCGCCTCCCAGCATCTTGAGCACGCCCAGGATCACCCAGCCCGGCCCGCCGGCCAGCACCCCGGCCCACCAGCGCCAGTGCTGGCCCGGCCGGGGGGCCGGCATGAAACGCAGGTAGTCGGCCTGTTCGCCCATCTGCGTGATGAGCGCGATACCGACGGTGAGCGCTGCACCAAAAAGGTTCCAACGGAAATCTTCACCCACCCCGAATTCACCACCGTAGTGCACGATGCCGGCAAAAGCCCCCGGGTCCATGATCAGCACGGCCGCGAACGGCACGGTCATCATCACCAGCCACAGCGGCTGCGTCCACACCTGGAAGCGGCTGATGGCCGACACCCCGTGCGTGACCAGCGGAATCACCACCACGGCGCAGATCAGGTAACCCCAGGCGGGCGGAATGTCCAGCGCCAGCTCCAGCGCGTAGGCCATGACCGCCGCCTCCAGCGCGAAGAAGATGAAAGTGAAGGTGGCGTAGATCAGCGAGGTGATCGTCGAGCCGATGTACCCGAAGCCCGCGCCACGCGTGAGCAGATCCATGTCGACCCCGTAGCGCGCGGCGTACACACTGATGGGCAGGCCGGCCAGGAAGATGATGAGCCCCGTGGCCAGAATGGCCCAGAAGGCGTTGATGAAGCCGTACTGCACCAGCAGCGTGGCGCCCACCGCTTCGAGGATGAGGAACGAGGCCACGCCGAAAGCCGTGTTCGCCACGCGCCATTCGCTCCACTTGCGGAAACGCTGCGGCGTGTAGCGCAGCGCGTAGTCCTCCATGGTTTCGCTGGCCACCCAACTGTTGTAGTCGCGGCGCACCTTGATGATGCGCTGCGGCGCGTCCACCGGCGCGGGCAAGGGCGTATGGGCGTTTTCAGCAGAGGTGTTCACCTCGAAAATGCTGCAGATTTTGTGCCACGCACCAACAAGGTGCCTTGCAGGCACAGTATTTGCTGAATCGACAGCCTTTGGTCACCCGACGCCCTTTTCCCCGCCGACCGCCATGGAACTGACCCCTCGCGAAAAAGACAAGCTGCTGATCTTCACCGCCGCCCTGCTGGCCGAGCGGCGCCAGGCCCGCGGCCTCAAGCTCAACTACCCCGAAGCCATCGCGCTGATCACCGCCGCCGTGATGGAAGGCGCCCGCGACGGCAAGACCGTGGCCCAGCTCATGAGCGAGGGCCGCACCGTGCTGACGCGCGACGACGTGATGGAGGGCGTGCCCGAGATGATCCCGGACATCCAGGTCGAAGCCACCTTCCCCGACGGCACCAAGCTCGTCACTGTCCACACGCCGATCAGTTGACCCCCCCGCGCCGGGCTTCGCCCGTCACCCCCCAAGGGGGCGATGCGAGTGGCCCGGCAAAGCCGGTTCCACCGCATCCTTGACCCGGACACTTCGTGCCACCGCCTTCTCTGCCGAGGACCTTCATGAAACACACAACACTCGTCAAAACCCTCCTATCCACCGCGCTCGGTACCACCGCCCTCGCCGCCCAGGCCCACACCGGCCACGGCACCAGCAGCCTCCTGGAAGGCCTGGTCCACCCCTTCGGTCCCGACCACCTGCTGGCCATGGTCGCCGTGGGCATCTGGTCCGTCTCGGCCCTGCCCGCGAACAAGGCCTGGCAGGGCCCGGCCACCTTCCTGCTGGCCCTGGTGGCCAGCGCCGTGCTGGGCATGATGGGCCTGACCGTGCCCTACCTGGAACACGCCATCTCGCTGAGCGTGGTGATGTTCGGCGCCATGCTGATCCTGGCGGCCAGGCCCCTGCCGCCCGCCCTGGGTCTGGGCCTGATCGCTGCGGCCGCGTCGCTGCACGGCCTGGCCCACGGTGCCGAAACGCCCGAGACCGGCTTTGCCGGCTACGCGCTCGGCTTCCTGCTGACCACGGCCGTGCTGCACATCGGCGGCGTTGGCATCGGCCTGGCGATCAAGCGCTGGCTGGGCCGGCGCAGTGGTCTGGCGCTGGGCAGCCTGGGCGCCGCGCTCAGCGCCGCTGGCGTCTACCTGTTCAGCCAGTTGGCCGCCTGAGGACATCCCCATGATTCCCGGCGAACTCCTTGTTGACGACGGCGACCATGCCCTCAACCCCGGCCGTGCCGGGCTGACATTGGTGGTGAAGAACACCGCAGACCGCCCGGTGCAGGTCGGCTCGCACTACCACTTTGCCGAGACCAATGCTGCGCTGGCCTTTGACCGCAGCGCCGCGCAGGGCAAGCGGCTGAACATCGCCAGCGGCACCGCGGTGCGCTTCGAGCCCGGGCAACAGCGCACCGTCGAACTGGTGGACTTCGCGGGCGACCGCATCGTGTACGGCTTCCGTGGCCTGACGCAAGGCAAGCTCTGATTTCCAAGGAAAGCCCTGACATGGCCAGCATTCCCAAACGCGCTTACGCCGACATGTTCGGCCCCACCGTCGGCGACCGCGTGCGCCTGGCCGACACCGGCCTGCTGATCGAGGTCGAGAAGGACTACACCCTGGCCGCCGGCGGCTACGGTGAGGAAGTGAAATTCGGCGGCGGCAAGACCATCCGCGACGGCATGGCGCAAAGCCAGCGCACGCGCGCCGAAGGCGCTGTCGACACCGTGCTCACCAACGCGCTCATCGTCGACCACTGGGGCATCGTCAAGGCCGACATCGGTCTCAAGGACGGCCGCATCGTCGCCATCGGCAAGGCCGGCAACCCCGATACCCAACCGGGGGTCGACATCGTCATCGGCCCGGGGACCGAAATCATCAGTTGCGAAGGCAACATCGTCACCGCCGGCGGCATCGACAGCCACATCCACTTCATCTGCCCGCAGCAGGTGGACGAAGCCCTGGCCTCGGGCGTGACCACCATGCTCGGCGGCGGCACCGGCCCGGCCACCGGCACCTTTGCCACCACCTGTACGCCCGGCCCCTGGCACATTGAGCGCATGCTGCAGGCGGCCGACGGCCTGCCGATGAACCTGGGCTTTCTGGGCAAGGGCAACGCCAGCCAGCCCGCACCGCTGCGCGAGCAGATCGATGCCGGCGTGATCGGTCTGAAGCTGCACGAAGACTGGGGCACCACGCCCAGCGCCATCAGCAACTGCCTGGACGTGGCCGAAGAAACCGACACCCAGGTCGCGATCCACTCCGACACGCTCAACGAATCGGGCTTCGTCGAAGACACCATCGCGGCCACCAAAGGCCGCACGCTGTGCGCCTTCCACACCGAAGGGGCTGGCGGCGGCCACGCGCCCGACATCATCCGCGTGGTCGGCGAGGCCAACTTCCTGCCTTCGTCCACCAACCCGACCATGCCCTACACCGTCAACACGCTCGACGAACACGTCGACATGCTGATGGTCTGCCACCACCTGGACGCCGGCATTCCCGAAGACCTGGCCTTTGCCGAGAGCCGCATCCGCCGCGAAACCATCGCCGCCGAAGACATCCTGCACGACCTGGGTGCCATCAGCATCATGAGCAGCGACAGCCAGGCCATGGGCCGCGTCGGCGAGGTGGTGATCCGCACCTGGCAAACGGCCGACAAGATGAAGAACCAGCGTGGCGCGTTGCCCGAAGACAGCAGCCGCAACGACAACTTCCGCGTCAAGCGCTACATCGCCAAGTACACGATCAACCCGGCCATCGCGCACGGCATGTCGCACATCGTCGGCTCGCTCGAAGTCGGCAAGTGGGCCGACCTGGTGATCTGGAAGCCCGCGTTTTTCGGCGTCAAGCCGGCGCTGGTGCTCAAGGGCGGCAGCATCGCGCTGGCCGCCATGGGCGACCCGAACGCCTCCATCCCCACGCCGCAGCCGGTGCACTACCGCCCGCAGTTCGGTGCCTTCGGCGGCGCATTGGCCAAGGGCAGCCTCACCTTCGTGTCGCCTGCCGCGCAGGCGACCGGCGTGGCGCAACGCTACGGCCTGGCCAAGACCACGGTGGCGGTGCAGAACTGCCGCAGCGTCACCAAGGCCAGCATGGTGCACAACAGCTACCTGCCCAAGATGGAGATCGACGCCCAGCGCTACACCGTGCGCGCCGACGGCGTGCTGCTGACCTGCGAGCCCGCCAGCAAACTTCCCATGGCCCAGCGATACTTCCTGTTTTGATAGCAAAACAGGGACATCCATGCAACAAGTCTCCAAGCTCATCCCTCAGGCCCAAGGCCTCGCGGCCGTGCTCGTGCGCCGCGCAGCCACGGTCACGCTGGACTGGGATGTGCGCCAGAAAAGCCGCTTCGACGCCGAATCGTCCGAGGGGCGCCGTGTCGGCGTGTTCCTGCCGCGCGGCACCGTGGTGCGCGGCGGCGACGTGCTGGTCACGCAGGACGGATCGCTGCTGCGGGTGGTCGCGGCGCCGCAACCGGTGCTGCGCATCACCGCCTGCACCGACCACCACCACGGACACGATCACGACCCGGCGTTCGACCTCATGCGTGCGGCCTACCACCTGGGCAACCGCCATGTGCCCATCGAACTGCGGCCCGATCATCTGAAGATCGAGCCCGACCATGTGCTGGCCGACATGCTGCGCGCCATGCACCTGAACGTGGTCGAGGTGCGCGAGCCGTTCGAACCCGAAGGCGGCGCCTATGCCGCCGGGCATGGCGGCCACGCAGGCCACAGCCATGGGCATGACCACGGGCACGCGCACGACCACCACCATGGGCATGAGCACAGCCACGGACAGGGTCACGGCCCTGGGCATTCCCACGATCATGACCACGGCTGAGTCCACCAGCGCCATCGCTCCCGTTCCCCCGCCCGCAGGGCTGCTGCACACCCTCTGGCTGGCCTCGCCGGCGCTGCCGGTGGGCGGGTTCTCGTATTCCGAGGGCCTCGAAGCGGCCATCGACGCGGGCCTGGTGACCGACGAGCACAGCGCGGCCCAATGGCTGGTCGACCAGCTCCACCTGGGCCAGGCCCGCAGCGACCTGCCCGTCTTTGCCCAGGCTTTCGCCGCCTGGCAGGCGCACGATCTGGAGCGCATTCGCGCGCTCAACGACTGGGTGCTGACCACGCGCGAAACGCAGGAGCTACGCCTGCAGACCGAACAGATGGGCCGGTCGCTGCTGGAATGGGCCCGCTCGCTGGGCGCGCTGGGCCAGGGCATCACGGACAGCCTGCTGCAGGCCCGTCTGGCGCCGCCCACCTACCCGGTGGCCATGGCCTGCGCCGCCGCAGCCACGGGCGCCCCCCTGCCCCAGAGCCTCACCGGCTTCGCCTTCGGCTGGGCAGAGAACATGGTCCAGGCGGCCATCAAGTCGGTCCCGCTCGGCCAGGGGGCCGGCCAACGCATGCTGGCCCGTCTGGTGGGCGAGATCCCGGCTGCCGTCGAGCACGCCATCGCCCTGCCCGACGAACAACGCCAGGCCTTCACCCCCATGCTGGCCATCCTCTCGGCCCGCCACGAAACCCAATACTCCCGACTGTTCCGGTCCTGACCTGCCATGAACGCGCTGCACCACATCCCGAACCGCACCAAGAACCTGCCCCCCCTGCGCGTGGGCATTGGCGGCCCCGTCGGCTCCGGCAAGACCACCCTGCTCGAAATGCTGTGCAAGACCATGCGCGAGCGCTACGACCTGGTCGCCATCACCAACGACATCTACACCAAGGAAGACCAGCGCCTGCTCACCGTGAGCGGCGCGCTGCCCGCCGAACGCATCATGGGCGTGGAAACCGGCGGCTGCCCGCACACCGCCATCCGCGAGGACTGCTCGATCAATCTCGAAGCCATCGACCGCATGCTGGGCGACTTCCCCGATGCCGACATCGTCTTCGTCGAAAGCGGGGGCGACAACCTCGCCGCCACCTTCAGCCCGGAGTTGAGCGACCTCACCATCTACGTGATCGACGTGGCGGCCGGCGAAAAGATTCCGCGCAAAGGCGGCCCCGGCATCACCAAGAGCGATCTGTTCGTCATCAACAAGACCGACCTGGCCCCGCACGTCGGCGCCAATCTGGACGTGATGAAACAGGACACGGCGCGCATGCGCCCGGACACCGAGCGCCGCCCCTGGGTGATGACCAACCTCAAGACCCTGGCCGGCGTCGACGAGGTGGTGCGCTTCATCGAAAAGCGCGGCATGCTCACCGCCGCCCCGCAGAACGCGTCAAGCTAGAATCCCCGATCGACAGATGCGCTCAGGAAGGGTGGCAGAGTGGTCGATTGCACCGGTCTTGAAAACCGGCGACGGGCAACCGTCCGTGGGTTCGAATCCCACCCCTTCCGCCAGAACAGCAGGAAACCAGCGGCCTCCAGGCCGCTTTTTCGTTTCTGCCCGCCGTCCCTCCCGCCCCAAAATATCGATGGCCTGAAGGCCCTCAGGGCGGCAACCACCGTTCCCTGCGCCGGTGCAGCGCCATCGGCCCCGTCCCTGATCATCTTCATTGGACCGACCTCGCCACGAGCGCATCGGGCGGTGCAGGCCGGGCGGGTGACACGACCATTTGACGCTTGCCGGAAAACCGGCGCATGAGCGGGCGCTCCACCGCGTGATAGCTCACCGAGGCCAGCAACAGCGTCACCATCGTGGTCAACAGCAGGCCACCCACGCTGGCCAGCGGTGTGGTCCACATGTCGGGCCACAGCTTGGCGGTGACGGTCTGCACAGGCAGGTGCCACAGGTAGATGCCGTAGCTGATGTCCCCCAGCCAGACCATGGGCCGCGAGGCCAGCCAGCCCGTGCCGCGCATGGGCGCCAGCAGGGTCCAGAGAATGGCCGCGATGATCAGGGCCATCACCATCCGCCAGACCAGCGGCGACCAGTGCCCCCGGGGAATCGCACTGTGGAAATGGTTCAGTCCCCACAGCATCGCGAGGTAGACCAGCACCAGCACCGCCAGTAGCATCTGCCGCTGCCGTTCGGGCCACGGCTTTGCCAGCAAGTGCAGCGAAACGCCGGCAATGAAGGCCACTTGCAAACCCGCCAGGAATGGAAACACATACCGCAGGAACTGGTACAGATACTCCACATGCGGCACCAAGGCGCGCCCGAACTGGCCCAGCAGTTGGGCCCCCACCACCAAGGCCAGCAACAGCAGGATGTGGGTGCGGCGCAGCAGCATCAGCAGCCAGGGCAGCAGCAGGTAGAACGAGAACTCGACCACCAGCGTCCAATACACCCCGTTCAGACTGCGGTACCCCCACGGCAAGGGGCGAAGCCACAGGACGGCGTTGCCGAAAACCTGGGTCCAGTCGATACTGGCCATGAGCCCGAGGGCATACAGCAGGGGGACCAGGGTCAGCAACTGCAGCCACAGCGCCGGGAAAATGCGCACGCTCCGGCGCCACCAGAAGCGCAACACTTCGCCCGGGCTCAGGGACTTTGCCCACAAAGTGCCAGCGAGCACGAAACCCGACAGCACAAAGAACCAGTCCACACCGATCCAGCCCGTGCGAACGAGAAACGAAAGATCCCAGCGGGCGCCTAACACCGGCACATCACTCAGGAACTGGACCAAGCCCGGAAATGGACTGGCCGAATGAAACAGCAGCACCAGGATGGCGGCCATGCCCCTGACGCCATGCAACGCGAAATTGAATGCCATGCCACGCGGGCATCACCACTGCATCGGCTTGCCCTGATTGCTTATGAATATAAGAAATCGCGCAATCTAACACACCGAATGGCTTCAAACGGGAAAGAGGAATCCCAGGCAAGCCCCGTGCGCGACAGCCTGCCGCCCCCCGCATCTGACACCCTGCGGGCAGGCAGCCCCTGCTCCTCCCTGCCGCCTCAAGGGCTACCCGATGGCCGCCCCTCAGCGGGTCCAGGCGATCGATAGATCCACGTCGGAAGGATACCCATCGTCGGCAATGTGGGACCGGTCACCCAAATAAAGAAGCCCGTCTTTGAGAACCATCAGTTGACCATATGGAGATGGTGGTGTCCCGACATTCGGGCTCGAAAATCCCCATTCCACCTTGTTGGCCAACCCGGCCGACGTCTCCCTGGTGCCTTTCGCCGTGCCATCCAGGTAGTACCACTCGGTGCCCGAAGCAGCACCGGAGCACTGGGTATTGGGATAGAGCGAGCTTTCCCAGGAGCCCCTCAGCGCATTGCCTGATGCCGTTCCGTCCTTGATACGCAACACCGTCTGACCCGAGAGGCTGTTGTTGATCACGAAACAGGGGCTCTTCCACAGACCTGCGTACTGCCTCAGGCTTGGCGCAGCCTCGCCACCACCTCCGCCACCACAAGCAGTCAATATGGTGACCAAGACCGCCAAGAGAGTTTTATGACATGCATTCACGTTTCCTCCTGAATTTTTTTTAGACCCAGTTGATCACAACCGGGCTCCGGCAACGGGGATTCTTTATTGAGCCAGCTTCTTGAAACGAGCGTCACTCACCACATCCTTGATCAGCCGTTGCACGGCAGGCACAAATGCCTGTGCAACCTCCTGACAGGCACGATCACCCACAAAGCTCGATTCAAATGGAAATTCCGAGCTTGTGCTGTAACCCTCATCACTCTCTGAAGATACTGTCACAGAGAAAAACCATTTCCCCCCACCAATGGCAGAACTGAAGTCCACCTTATCCAGTCGGCCTTTGATTCTGATCTTGGATCCGACATCGTAAACTCCCGCCAGTTTGAGTTCGTCAATCAGCGCCTTCTCGATATAGGCTTCATAACTTGGCTCCACAGTGACTGGCCCTGTCCCGCGACACATCAATGTTGTCAGGCCGGGGCTGAACGATTCAAACTTCTCAACAGCCACGGGTTTGATGCCAGCGGACTTGATGGCCTCGACATTCGCCACGGAAACACCATAAGGTGTGGTCTTGAATGCACACCCCGATGCCAGAGCACTCGCCAGAACAATCAGGAACAAAAAAACACGATTCCTCACCACAAACTCCTATTAAGAACAAAAATAAATTTTCTCCAAAGAGAATAATCTCGCAATTCCGGAAAACAGCTGACACATCGAATCGACCACGCGTCGCGTGCTATTCCAGCGTCAATCATGCCAACAGGCTCCTGACTGTCCATCCCCCATCTGGGAGAGGCGATTCGAAAAAGCGCCGCGTTTGTGCGTTGATGCACAGTCGCGCCCAATGGACGACCGTCTCTCAGCGGAGGACGGCATCAGGCCGTCAAGCGCTTCACTTCGACCGGTGGCAGCGCTTCTCGGCCTCTATCTGCTGACGCAGTGTTTTGCGCTCTTTGTCCGACAGCGTGACGCTGCTGGCCGAGGTTTCCAGGTTGCGGATCTGGTGCCAAGGCATGCAGTTTCGGGCATGGCCCTGGGTCGTTCGGCGGTAATGCGCATTGCTCTGGGCGGCCTGGAGCGCCGTCTTGCGACGTTCCTGCTCCCGTTGCGGGCCGGCGGCTTGCTGGGCCTGGGCCTGCCGCGCCTCAGCGGCCCGCAGGCTCTCGGGCGAGGGACGGCCGTCGCAGGTGAAATCCTGGAAGACCACGGTGCCGTCGGCTTGCGCACAACGGTGGACCTGGGCCCAGGTTGCCGTGCCTCCCAGCAAAGCGACCACGGTGATGAAGATTCTGGTTTTCATGGCCCATTCTGGCCCGCCAGAAAACACCGCGGTGGAGAGCCCTGCCGATCGTGCGCAGCCACCCGAGCAGCCTCCAGAACCTGTGCGGCCCGCGCAACGTCCAGCAACGTCACCAACTCCGCAGACAGCACCCGCGCCGCAAACTTCTGCGCGTCGGGCTCATCGGCGTTACCCATCGCGTCGCTCGCCACCGCCCCGTCGTGCAACAACAAGGCCAACCGGTAAGCGCGCTCAAGACATTCGGCGAGTTCGATAGCCGGCGTGGAAACGCCCGGGCTCGCCGGCTTCAACGCCACCACAGATTGATCGCCCCAAGCAACACGAAGCTGAGAAACACGCCCCGCTGAAAGGCCCTACCGTTCAACCGCGCGCGCAGACGGGCGCCGCACCAAAGCCCCGTCCATGCCGCGAACAGCGCCCAGACACTGGGCCATTGCCAGGCACCGGCAGCGGCCAGGCCGTGCAGGCGCCAAGCCAGCGCCAGCGTGGCCACCGTGAAAGACATGCCCAGCGCCTGCACAAGCGCCTCCTTGTCCAGCTTGAGCGCCTGCAGATAGGGCACCAGGGGCATCACAAACACCCCGGTCCAGGCCGTCACGGCACCGGTCAGCGCCCCGGCGGCCATGCCCCAGAACCAGGGGCGGCGCGACAGGTCAGGCAGTGCCGGCCGCACCAGCCCCCAGAGCCCGTAGGCCAGCAACACCCCGCCCAGAATCCCTCGCCCCGACGCCCCGGTGGCGGGCAACGGCGGCGTCACCACCGCGGCCGCCACCAGCAGCAGCCCCATCGGCCACAGCAGACGCAACAGCCGCGGTGCATCGCGCCCCCAGCATTGCGCCAGATTGGTGACCAGCGATGGCCATACCAGCAACGCAGCGGCCTGCCCAAGCGGCATCCACAGCCCCAGCAGGCTGATGGCCACAGTGGGCAGCCCCATGCCCGTCACCCCTTTGACGCTGCCGGCCAACCCAAAGACCGCGCCGATGGCGATGAACTCCCAGGTAATCATGCCGACATGGTCGGTTGCGACGGCCGGGTTGTGAATCACAAAGACCTGCGCATATCCTTCGGCTTTCCCGAAGGAACGAGATGCCCCCCCCCATGCGACCGGTCGACTTCCGCCTGGACCCGTTTGATCTGCGCTTGTTCATCGCCGTGATCGACACCGGCACCATCACCGCCGCCGCCCAGACCCTGGGCCTTTCGCTGGCGGCCGCGAGCACCCGGCTCAAGGGCCTGGAAGCGCGTGTGGGCACACCCTTGCTGGTGCGCACCAAGTCGGGCGCAGCGCTCACCGACGCGGGCCTGGCACTGACCGAGCATGCGCACCGCATCCTCTCGGGCATGGCCTCTTTGCATGCCGACATGAGCCGCTTTGCGGACGGCCTGCGCGGCACCCTCAAGCTGTACGGCAACACCTCGGCCGTCACGCAGGTGCTGCCGCCCCTGCTGGGCGATTTCCTGACGCGGCACCGCGCGATCGACCTGGACCTGCAGGACATGCCCAGCGAAGCGGTGCTGGAGGCGCTGCGCCGCGGCGCCTGCGATGTGGGCATCGTCGCCAGCCATGTCGACACCCAGGGCCTGCCCAGCCATCGCTGGGTCGACGACGATCTGGTCGCCCTGCTTCCCGGGCGCCAGCGTTCTGCCAAAGCCTTGTCGCTTCACCAGTTGTTGGAGCGGCCCTGGGTAGGCCTGCCCGAAGACAGTGGCTTGAGCCGTTTTCTCGCCCAGCAGGCGCGGCGCGGTGGCCGGTTGCCACACTACCGCGTGCGGGTCGGCTCCCTGGAGGCCGTGGTCGAACTGGTCGCGGCCGGCGCCGGTGTGGCCATCCTGCCGCAACGGGCGGTGCTGCGCAGCCCCCACACCGCCACACACCTGCGCGTGCAACCCCTGCAGGACGCCTGGGCACGCCGCCATCTGTGTGTGTGCACGACGCCGGCGTCGGCGGAACGACCGGCCGTGAGCGCGCTGGTGAACGCGCTGCGCCAGGCCCGCTGAAACGCTCCCCGGTTTGTATGCGCGGTGCTGCGCGCTCGCGTGTCAGCGATCCGATGTGGGCATGCGGCGCTGCAGCCAGTCCAGCAGCAGCCGGTTGACCGCTTCCGGCCGCTCTTGCTGCATCCAGTGCCCACAGTCGCTCACCGTGTGGCGCTCCAGGTCGGGCACGATGTGCTCCATGCCTCGGGTCGTGGAGGGCGGCAGGAAGCAGTCCCGGTCTGCGCACAGCATGAGCGCGGGCACCGTCACCTGATCGGGCCGTCCCTCGGTGTCGGCCCAGTTGCGCGGCAGATTGCGGTACCAGTTCAACGGTCCGGTGAAACCGGTGCGCCGAAAGGCCTGTGTGTAGTGAGCAATGGCGGCCTCGTCCAGAAAGCGTTCCCCCATGAGTTCGGGCACGCCGAGAAACAGATCGGCCGGCAACGCACGCGCGTGCACAGAACGCTGGTTGAATTCGTCGATGCTCATCGCAGGCCGGCGCATCAGGCGGTCGAACAGCGTGTCGAGGTTCGCTGTCAACAAGGCCTCACCGGCGCCCGGGGTCTGGAAGAACACCATGTAGTTGTCCGGTCCGCGCGTGCGGCGCATGGTTTCGGCCAGGTCGGTGTCGGTGCGCCGGGTGTAGGGCGTGCACAGCGACACCACGCCGTGCAGGCGGTCAGCGTGATCGCGCGCCAAGGTCCAGGCCAGTGCGCCGCCGAAGTCATGCCCAACCACCACGGCCTTGGCGATACCCAGTGCATCGAGCAGCCCCAGCACGTCCTGCGCCAGATTCGCCATGCGGTAGTCGGCCACCTCGCCATGTGCGCCGGTGTCGCCATAGCCGCGCAGATCCGGCGCGATGGCGCGGTAGCCGGCTGCCGCGAGCGCATGCATCTGTTGTCGCCAGGAATGGGCCAATTCCGGAAAGCCGTGCAACAGCAGCACAGCAGGCCTGTCCGTCAATGGACCTACAGGCTCAGCCACCTGTACCGCCATCTGTAATCCATTGGTGGATACAAAGACCAAAGGGGTCATCTGAAAGCTCTCCAGTGCTTCAAAAATAAGGGCAGCGCATGCTGCGCTGCAGCGTTTCAAGGAAGGACAAAACCGCTCAAGATGGATGGATAAACGTCGATATCGCTGCTTTGCGAAGTGCGCCATGACTGTCAGCCCTGCGCCCTCCAGCAATCCTTTGCTGGCCCTCCTGGACCTCATTTCCAGCGCGCTTGTCCTGTTCACGCCTGAAGGACGGGTGGCCTTCGCCAACCGTGCGGCCAAAAAGATACCGGCACGCCCGATTCTGAGTTTGCCCAGCGATCCGCAGATCAAGAATCTCATTCGCGACATCAGCCTGGGCGCGGGCCAACGCCAGGTCGAAGTCGATATCGACGTGAACTCGGATGAGGGCATGGTGCCGTTGCGCTGCACTTTTGCTCCGCGCCCCATTGCTGGCCTGGTGGCCATGGCGCTGACCGAGCGGCTGGTACTGCAGACGCCTGCCCCAGCGGACGAGCTGTCCACACCCGCACCCGCACCGCCTCCACGGATGAGCCTGCAGCAGATCATGGACCTGCTGGAAGACGAACTCATGGGCCCCCTGGACAGCACAGCTTCTGCCCTGCGCGACCTGAATCTGCTGGATGACCACCCGGCGGCCCTGGCCGTGCAGGTCTTGCGTGAGCGGCTCGACCGGCTCTCCGACCTGATCGGTATTTTTGGCGACGATGTGCTGATCGGCGACGACCGCATGGTCATGCCGGACATGGTGCGCGACATCTGCCAGGAACTGGCCCCGCTGGCCCGTGCGTCCGGTACCGGCTTCGTGCTCGAAGGCGACAAGGTCGATCTGCCCCCGGTCTATGGCAGCCAGCGGCTTATCCGGCGCGCGCTGATGGAATGCCTGCGCAACGCCATCGAGCACGCCGGCAAACCCAGCACCATCGACGAGAAAGCCTTGGTGCGTGTGCGCTTCCACTCGGCGGGGCATCACCTGCTGATCAACATCCGCAATCTGGGTGTGTTGCCCGGTGTCGCTCTCGAGCGCTACGCCCACGGCCTGTTCCGTCCGGTGGAAGAGCCGGCATCGGCTGCCGAGGAACCCACCCTGCGCATCGGGCTGCCCATGAGTCACCGCATCCTGCAGCTGCACGGGGGGCGGTTGCGCTACGACGGAACACCCGGAGAGATCGACGTGCGGCTGGAAATTCCCACGGGTGCCCGCCACCAGGACACACAGCAACTGGATCTGTTGCAGGCCCAGCTCTACGCGCAGGACCTGTCCCGCCTGATCGCCCGTTCACGCCCCCGGAGCCCCACATGAGCACCCGCATCCTGATCGTCGATGACCACCCCGACATCCGCAAACTGATCCAGTTGACCCTGGAGCACCTGGAAGACGCCGAGCTGCACGAGACGGACAACGGCGGTGATGGCTGGCGCCTGGCGCAGAGCATCAAGCCCCACCTGATCCTCCTGGACGTGATGATGCCCGGCGAACTCGATGGTTTCCAGGTGTGCCAGAAGATCAAGGCGGACCCCGCGCTGTCGCACACCAAAGTCATCCTGCTGACGGCCCGCGCCCAGCAGACCGACCGTGCCCTGGGTGAGCAGGTGCAGTGCGACGCCTACCTCACCAAGGCCTTCAGCCCCCTGAAGCTGCTGGAAACGGTCGACACCTTGCTCGGGCGATGCCGCTGATGCCTGCATCGAAAACCGCCATTCCCAGCCCCCGGCATGTGGCCATCCGAAAGCTTCAGTGCCTGGGCCACTGGTTGTCTCGCCAAAGCCTGCGCACGCAGGTCGACATTCTGGTCATCACGTGCACTCTGGCTTGCACCCTCCTGCTCAGTCTCTACGCCTACCAGCGCCTGAGCGTCAACATCCAGCAGGACGCGCGTGCCTGGGCGACCTCTGCGTCGCGCCTGGCGGCGCACCTGGCCACCAGCACCGATCCGAACCGGCCTGAGGACATCTCTTTCGCCGCCCTGACCGGTGTGCTCGAAGAGACCGCGTCGCTCCCCGGTGTTCGCGAAGTCCGTCTGGTACGTCCGGACGGCTGGCTCCAGGTCCAGTCCGAACGGCGCGACAACGCCACCGTGCGCAGCCTCTTCCCGCGCGGCCAGCGTGTGTCCCCTCCTGCCTCACCCCAGATCAACGGCCACAACACCATATCGGTTTACACGCTGTTGGCGGTTCCCGATATGCCCGACAGCATCCCAACGGCCACTGACTACCTGGAGCACGGCTGGATCGAAGTGCACGTGTCCACCCAAGGCGCGCTGCTGGGCGCTGCCTCCGAGTGGTTCACCAGTTGGCTGCTGACCATGGGGGCCCTGACCGCAGCGCTGTTCATCCTTCGGCGCTGCCTCATGAAGTCGATCGGGCCGATCATGGCCTTGGCCAAGCTCTCGACACAGATCGCTCAGTCGCCCGGCCTCACCGCCCACGTGCCCTGGAGCAGCCGCGAGGTGCGGCGGCTGGGTCTGGCACTCAATGCCGCGTCGCGTGAACTGGGGTTCCAGATCGGCCACACACAACGGCAACTGTCGCGCCTGCGAGCGGTGCTGGACACGGCCGCCGACGCCATCATCAGCGTCACGCCCCAGGGCCTGATCGACAACGCCAACCGTGCCAGCGAACACATCTTCGGCCCCACGTCAGGGGCCTTGCATGGGGCGCCGCTGACGCTGATCCTGCCCAGCCTGAGGATTCAGGAACTGGAGCAACTGATGCGCAACGGTACGCTCATTCACAGCACCCAGAGCCGTACCTGCCGGATCGAATGCCAGGCCCTGCGCGGCAATGGCACGGCGTTTCCGGTGGATGTGCTGATCAGCGAAGTCAACAACGATCCGGACATCCGCTACACCTGCATCGTGCGGGACCTGACTGACCGCAAGCTCGATCACGAGAACCTGACGCTCTACAGCCGCGCGGTCGACTGCGCGCTCAATGGCATCGTGATCAGCGACGCCCGCAAGCTGGCCCATCCCATCGTCTACGCCAATCGCGCCTTCAGCCGGATCACCGGCTATGCACCGCAAGATGTACTCGGGCAGGACCTGTCCATCCTTGACGGCGCAGCCACCAATCCGGAAGACCTGGCACTGCTGGCGGAGACCATGCACCGCGGAGGATCGCTCACGACCACGCTCGTCCACCACCGCCGGGAGGGCGCCCCTTTCCACAACAAACTGTCGATTTCACCTGTCCGCAATGACGCCGGAGTCATCACCCACTACATCCATGTGATGGAGGACGTCACAGGCCAGATCGAGGTCAAGCAGCGCCTGATCGAGCGCACCGCACGTCTCAACGCGGCCTTTCACCTCAGTCCCGACGGTTTTGCGGTGTTCGACAAGGACGGCGAACTCACCTCCACCAATCCTTCCATGCGGGCGATGATCGGCATTCCCCCGGAACAGTGCAATGGCCAGGAATTCGACGCGTGGTTCCGTTCGCTGTGCGAAAACCCCGAGACCTACCGGCCCGTCGAGCAGGTGGGCACCGCCAATCTGCGCGACGTCATGATCCTCACGCACCCCTACCCCCGCGTGGTGCAACGCGAAGTGCGGCGCAATCTGGCCGGCAGTGGCGAAACCATTCTGTACTTCCAGGACATCACGCAGCAAACGGAACTCGATCGCATCAAGAGCGACTTCCTGGCCACCGCAGCGCATGAACTGAGAACGCCGCTGGCCAGCATCCTCGGCTTCACCGAGCTGATGCTGCATCGCGAATACCCCGAGCACCAGCGGCGCGACCTCCTGCAAACGGTGCACCGCCAGAGCGAATTGCTGTCGCACCTGATTCAGGAACTGCTCGACCTTTCGCGCATCGAAGCGCGGCAAGGTAAAGACTTTCACATCGTTCCAACGCGGTTGGGTGACATCATCGACAACGCGGTGGCCGACATGGGTCACCAAGAAGCCGGTCGCACCATTCACGTTGAAGGGGCGCTGGCACTTCAGGTCATGGCTGACACCGAAAAAATCGAACGTGCGTTGCTCAACCTGCTGAGCAACGCGTTCAAGTACTCGCCCCCGGGCAGCCAGATCCGCCTGACGGTGGACACCGATGCGAGCGAGGGGGCGGCCTGTGCACGCATCCGGATCAGCGACGAAGGTCTCGGCATGACGCCAGCACAAATGGCGCGCGCGTTCGAGCGCTTCTATCGCGCCGACACCTCGGGCAGGGTTCCAGGCACCGGTCTGGGCCTTTCCATCGTCAAGGAAATCGCCGAGCTGCACGGTGGATCGGTTGGCCTCAGCAGCAAGCCGGGACAGGGCACCACCGCCACGCTGCGGCTGCGCCTGAGCCCCACCCCGCCCCAGGCCGACTGACCCAGCGCTGTCTCAATCAGGCAGGAACAGTGCCTGCACGTCGCTCAGAAAATCGAAGCCGAGGGCGGTGGGCATGACCTCGTCGCCCCGTACGGTGAGCCAGCCACGCTGTTCGGCCTCGCGCAGGCGGGCAGCCAGGCTCGACAGCGGCAGGCCGGTGCGGGCCGCGAAATCGGTGAGCAGAAACCCTTCACGCAGACGCAGGGCATTGAGCATGTACTCAAAAGGCAGGTCGCGCCGCGCCACCTCGTCGACGCTCACCACCGGATCGCCCGCCAGAGCCTTTTCCATGTAGAGCCGCGGCTCGCGCGCCCGCACCTGCCGCACCACGCGGTGCGCAAAACTGAGCTTGCTGTGCGCTCCGGCGCCCAGCCCCAGGTAGTCGCCGAACTGCCAGTAGTTCAGGTTGTGGCGGCTGCGATGCCCCGGCCGGGCGTAGGCCGAGACTTCGTAGCGCTGCAACCCGGCTTCGCCGGTGCGCTCGGTGATGCGGTCCAGCATCGCGTAGGCGTCGTCATCCTCCGGCACGGTCGGCGGAAACTTGGCGAACACCGTATTCGGTTCGATGGTCAGGTGGTAGATGGAGATGTGCGGCGGCTGGAAATCCAGCGCGGTGCGGATGTCCTGCTCGCATTCGGCCAGCGACTGCCCGGGCAGCGCGTACATCACGTCGAGGTTGAAAGTGTCGAAAGCCTGGGCCGCCTCTTCGACGGCGGCCAGCGCCTGGGCCCGGTCGTGCACGCGACCCAGGGCCTTCAGGTGCCGGTCGTTGAAGCTCTGCACCCCGATCGACAGGCGCGTGACGCCGGCCTGGCGGAAGGCGCGAAAACGGTCGCGCTCGAACGTGCCGGGGTTGGCTTCGAGCGTGATTTCGGCGTCGGCGTCGAGCCGTACCCGCGCCCGCAGATCGGCCAAGAGGCGATCGATCGCCTCGGGCGAAAACAGGCTGGGCGTGCCGCCTCCGATGAACACGCTGTGGACCGGACGACCCCAGATCAGCGGCAGCGCGGCTTCCAGATCGGCGCGCAGGGCATCCAGGTAGGCCTGCTCGGGCAGCGGTGCCCCGGCGGCGGCCGTGGCCGACCACTCGTGGGAATTGAAGTCGCAGTACGGGCACTTCTTCAGGCACCACGGCAGGTGCACATACAGCGACAGGGGAGGCAGGCCTTGCAGTTGCAAGGTGCCGGGGCGCATCCAGTGGCGGACGTCGCTCCAGTGGGGCGTTTCGCTCATGGCTGAGCGAACCAGCGGGTGCGCATCAGCTCAAGCATCTGCTGGGCGGCTTTGCCCCGGTGGCTGTGGGCGTTCTTGACCGCCGGTGGCAATTGCGCAAACGTCTGGCCGAATTCGGGCAGGAACATGACCGGGTCGAACCCGAAACCCTGCTCACCCACGGGTGCCTGCGTGATCAGGCCGGGCGCCCGGCCCGTGGCCACCAGCGGCTCCGGATCGTCGGCACTGCGCAGCGCCACCAGGGTGCTGACCAGCGCGGCACGCCGGTCGCTCACGCCCTGCATCTGTTCAAGCAAGGCCCGCACATTGTTGGTATCACCCTTCTCGTAGCCGAAGCGCGTGGCGTAGTAGGCGGTGTCGACCCCGGGTTGCCCACCAAAAGCCTCCACGCACAGACCGGCATCGTCGGCCAGCGCCGGCAGACCGCTCACTTGTGCGGCGTGCCGGGCCTTGGCCAGCGCGTTTTCGATGAAGGTGTGGTGGGGCTCGGGGGCTTCGGGAATCCCCAGTTCGGCCTGCCGCACCAGTTCCACGCCCAGCGGCGCAAACAGCGCCTGCAACTCGGCCAGCTTGCCCGGGTTGTTGGATGCAAGGACCAGCTTCATGCGCCCAATGCCGCCTTCTGGGCACCGATCAGTTCGCCAATGCCTTTTTCAGCCAGCGCCAGCAGCGCGTCCATTTCCTTGCGGGTGAAGGCCACGCCCTCGGCCGTGCCCTGCACCTCCACGTAGTGACCGGCGCCGGTCATGACCACGTTCATGTCGGTATCGCAGGCCGAGTCTTCCACGTACTCCAGGTCCAGCAACGGTTGCCCGTCCAGGATACCGACCGAGATCGCGGCCACGTGGTCCTTGATCGGCGACGCTGCCAGCTTGCCTTCGGCGATGAGCTTGTTCACCGCGTCCTGGGCCGCCACGAAAGCGCCGGTGATGCTGGCGGTGCGCGTACCGCCGTCGGCCTGCAGCACGTCACAGTCGAGCGAAATCGTGCGCTCGCCCAGGGCTTTGAGGTCGAACACCGCGCGCAGCGAACGCCCAATCAGGCGCTGGATTTCCTGTGTGCGCCCGGTCTGCTTGCCCTTGGCGGCTTCGCGGCTGCTGCGGGTGTGGGTGGCGCGCGGCAGCATGCCGTATTCGGCCGTCACCCAGCCTTCGCCGCTGCCTTTTTTGTGGGGCGGCACTTTTTCTTCCACCGACGCGGTACACAGCACCTTGGTGTGGCCGAATTCGATCAGCACCGAGCCCTCGGCGTGCATCGTGTAGCCGCGGGTGATGCGCACGGGGCGCAAGGCATTGGCGGCCCGTTGGCCAGGCCGGGAGGAAACAGTCATGGGAAAACCTCGAAATCAGTGATGAACAGGGTGATGAGCCGTCAGGCCGACAGGCCGGACGCTCAGCCCGGAATGCGGCAACACCGGCTCGACCGCGCCACCCCTGGGGTGCGGTGGTCACAGAGGTGACGAGCGCTACGCATTTTTTTCCGCTGTGCGCCGGATCGCCTCGTTGATTTCGGCAATCGAACGCTCGATCGCCTCGTCATCCAGATCCTCGACCGACGGATCGGGCACGCCCGACTGGATGGTCGAGGCGAAAACGCCTTCTTCGATGTCTTCGGTCGACACCCGGGTGGTCTGGAATTCGTCGGGCGTCTCCCATTCCATCGCCAGCACGGTGACGTTGTCGCAACGTGGACCGCCCCGTTTGAGGGCCATTTCGACCAGCTCAGGCACAGCGTGTTCGAGCGGATGCCGGGCCAGTTGGTCCGCAATCTCGAAATCCTTGACGGTGCTCCACAGCCCGTCCGAACACAGCAGCACCCGGTCGCCCTGTTGCAGTTGCACCGGACCGGAGACGTCGTACACCGGCTTGGCGGGCGAGCCCAGGCACGTGAAGAGGATGTTGCGGTTGATGTGCTCGGTGGAACGACCCAGGTGGGCCTGCTGCTCGATGTAGGAATGGTCGCGCGTGCGGGTCAGCAACTCCCCTTCGCGCACCAGGTACAGACGGGAATCACCGCAGTGAATCCAGTGCACGTGGTTGCGTTCCATCACCGCCGCCACCAGCGTGGTGCGCGGGGTGTCCAGCATGCCTTTTTCCGCAGCGTACCGGATGATCTGGTGGTGGGCAGCCATCAGCGCGCTGGAGAGGAAGTCCGGCACCTCGCGCACGGTCGGGCTGGCCGCCTTCTGGAAATAGGCCGAAAAGGTCTGCAGGGCCAACTGGGCCGCCATGGCACCCTCGGGATGGCCCCCCATGCCATCGGCCAGCACGAACAGCCCGGACTCGCGGGTATATGCATACCCCATGCGGTCCTCGTTGCGTTCGCGCCCTCCCTGCCGACTGATCTGATAGACCGAAAACTTCATTTGAAGCGGGTCCCTGCGGCGGTGGTCTTGCGGGCCGACCGTTTGTTGTCGGAAACGATGTTGTCGAACTGCAGACGCATCTTTTCAGCCACTGTCAGCTTGGTGTAGCTGCGTTCCGTCTCCCGACTGAGTTCCTTCTGCAAGGCAAACACCGACTGCGGGCGGGACAGCGGATCGAGCGACATGCACCATTCGACCACCTCGATCAGGTTGTCGGAATAAACACCGCGCAGACGCGACAGTGCCAGCGACAGACGGTCTTTTTCCAGCCGCTGAGGCGCATCGTTGGGCGGGTAGCCCTGCATGCTGGCGTAGATGCAGGCGCCGATGGCGTAGATGTCGGTCCACGGCCCCATGCTCGAGTCGCGCCGGTACATCTCGGGCGCGGCAAAACCGGGCGTGTACATCGGACGGATGAAGTTGCCCTCCTTGCTCAGCACTTCGCGGGCAGCACCGAAGTCGATCAGCACCGCGCGGTTGTCGTCGGTGATGAAGATGTTGGCCGGCTTGATGTCCAGGTGCAGCATCTTGTGCTGGTGCACGATGCGCAGGCCACGCAGCACCTCGTCGTAGAGCGAACGGATGGTCGACTCGCGAAACACCTTCTGCTTCTTGAGCTCGCGCGCGGTGATGATGAATTCCTGCAGGGAAGCCCCCTCCAGGTAGTTCATCACCATGTAGACGGTCTCGTTCTCGCGAAAGAAGTTGAGCACGCTCACCACCGACTGGTGGGAGATCTGCGCCAGCGCGCGCCCTTCTTCAAAAAAGCTCTTGAGCCCCAGCCGGTAGAGTGAGAGCTTTTCCGGCTGCACCTGGGGCAGCAGTTCACCAGGCCCGCGGGAAGCCAGCGACGATGGCAGGTATTCCTTGATGGCGACCTGCTGGCCCTCGGTGTCCACGGCCAGATAAACCACCCCGAATCCGCCCGCCGCCAGTTTCTTGACAATGCGGTAGCCGCCGATCACGGTGTCCGGCGGCAAGGGGGCGGGCTTGACCTTTGACATAATTTGAACGGCTTCCGGAACGCCTCGTTTTGGACCACTCAACTTCAGGGCCCCATATTCGATGGCAGTTTACAGCATGACCGGCTACGCCACAGCCCAAACTGGCGGGCCTGCGCAAGGCAGTTCCGACGCTCCCCAGGCCGCGCTCGGCCTGGAAATCCGCTCGGTCAACAGCCGCTTTCTCGATCTGGTTTTCAAGTTGCCGGAAGACCTGCGCGGCACCGAACCCGCTCTGCGCGAGCTGCTGTCCAGCCGGCTCAAGCGCGGCAAAGTGGAGGTGCGCGCCTGGATCGAAGGCCGCAGCGACAGCGGCCCGCCAGCCCCCAACCCCTCGGATCTGCAGCGCCTGGTGAACCTGCAGGACGGCATCCAGGCCTGGTGCCCCAAAGCCGCTCCGCTGTCGGTGGCCGAGATCCTGCAACTGACCTCGCGCCAACAGGCCCAGCCCGGCCGCTGGAACGACAGCCTGCTGACACTGGCCCAGACCACCCTGGACGGCCTGATCGAGGCCCGCGAGCGCGAAGGTCAGAAGCTGGCCGCCATGCTCAAAGACCGGCTCGTGCAACTGCGCAAGCTCGCCAAAGAGGCCCAGCCCCTGGTGCCCGAACTGGTGGCCCAGCAGCGGCAGCGCTTTCTGGACCGCTGGAACGAGGCCCTGGGCAATGCCGGCGCCGATGCCGCCAGCGCCAGTGCCCAGGACCGGGCACTCGCCGAGGCCACAGCCTTTGCCATCCGCATCGACGTGGCGGAAGAACTGACCCGCCTGGCCGCTCACCTGGACGAAATTGAACGCCTGCTCAAAAAGGGCGGCGAAACCGGCAAACGGCTGGACTTCCTGATCCAGGAGTTGCACCGGGAAGCCAACACCCTGGGCGCCAAATCCTCCAGCCTGGAGCTCACCCGCATCTCGGTGGACATGAAAGTCCTGATCGAGCAGATGCGTGAGCAAGTGCAGAACATCGAATGACCAAGGCCATGGATTACCCCGGAAACCTGTTTGTCGTGGCCGCCCCCAGCGGGGCCGGCAAGTCCAGCCTCGTGAAAGCCCTGATGGAGCTGGACAAGCGGGTCTCGCCCTCCGTGTCCCACACCACCCGCGCGCCGCGCGGCCAGGAGGTGCACGGCCGCGAATACTATTTCGTCAGCCACGAAACCTTCGACCAGATGGTCACGCAGAACGCTTTCCTGGAATGGGCCAGCGTGCACGGCAACCGCTACGGCACCTCCAAGACCGCCATCGAGCAGCGTATGTCCCAGGGGGTTGATGTGGTGCTGGAGATCGACTTCCAGGGGGCCATCCAGGTCAAGCGGATCTTTCCCAACGCGGTCCTGGTCTTCATCCTCCCCCCCAGTTGGGAGGAACTGCGCTCGCGGCTGGAGCGCCGCAACGAGGACAGTGCCGAAACCATCGAGCTGCGCCTGCAGAACGCGGCCCAGGAAATGGCCCACGCCCGGGAATTCGATTTCGTTATAATCAACGAGTTGTTCGAGCGTGCGCTTTTCGACCTGAAAGCCATCGTCCACGCTCAGCGCCTGCGTTATGGAGCGCAGCGCATCGCCCGCGCCGACACCTTTGGCGCCCTCAACATTCACTGACTTTCCGAGAGAACGCCATGGCACGCATCACCGTCGAAGACTGCCTGGAGAAAATCCCCAACCGTTTCCAGCTCGTGCTGGCCGCCACCTACCGCGCCCGCATGCTCAGCCAGGGCCACGCCCCCAAGATCGAGAGCAAGAACAAGCCGGCCGTGACCGCTCTGCGCGAAATCGCTGACGGCAAGGTGGGCCTGGAAATGCTCAAGAAGGTTCCGACCTGAGCGCGATCTTCCGGTAGTGCGCAGCCCCAGACGGGCAGCCCCGCCCCAACAAAAAGGCCCGCAACCGCGGGCCTTTTTGTTGGGGTCTCCATGCGGACAGTGCCCCTGCCAATCAGGCCGCGCCGATATTCGGCACCAGTGCACCCGCGTCGTGCCCGGCCTTGTACGCGGCCGTGAAAGCCAGCATGCGGTCGATCGGCTGCCGGGCACGCGGGATCAGCGCCGGATCCACCTCGATGGCGTTCAGCCCCCGCTCCAGCACCTGCGCAACCCCTTCCAGGCCGTTCATCGCCATCCAGGGACAGTGAGCGCAACTCTTGCAGGTGGCGCTGTTGCCGGCCGTGGGCGCCTCGAAGAACACCTTGTCGGGATTCTGCTGGCGCAGCACATGCATCATGCCGTTGTCGGTGGCAACGATGAACTCGCGGGCAGCCATTTCGCGGGCAGCCTTGAGAATGGCCGACGTGGAACCCACCGCATCGGCCAGCGCGATCACATCGGCCGGGCTTTCGGGGTGCACCAGCACCTTGGCCTGGGGATGCTCCTGCTTGAGCGCCTCCAGCTCGAAGCCCTTGAACTCGTCGTGCACGATGCACGAACCCGACCACATCACCATGTCGGCCCCGGTTTCGCGCTGGATGTAGGCCCCCAGGTGCTTGTCGGGCGCCCACAGAATCTTGTGCCCCTTGTCCTTGAGGGCCTGCACGATCTCCAGCGCACAGCTGGAGGTCACCAGCCAGTCGGCCCGGGCTTTCACCGCGGCGCTGGTGTTGGCGTAAACAACGACCGTGCGGTCCGGATGAGCATCACAGAACGCGCTGAATTCGTCGATCGGGCAGCCCAGATCCAGCGAGCAATTGGCGTCGAGATCGGGCATGAGCACGGTTTTCTCCGGGCTCAGGATCTTGGCCGTCTCGCCCATGAACCGCACCCCCGAAACCACCAGGGTGGTGGCAGCGTGGTCGCGCCCGAAACGGGCCATCTCCAGCGAATCGCTGACGATGCCCCCGGTTTCCATGGCCAGGTCCTGCAAGTCCGGGTGCACGTAATAGTGCGACACCATGACCGCGTTGCGTTCCTGGAGCAGGCGGCGAATGCGGTCCTTGAGCTCGGCACGCCGTTTGGGACCGGGCTCGACCGGCACGCGCGCCCAGGCATGCTGGGTCGGGCAGGCAGGCTGCTCGTACTCGACGTCAATGACGGCGGAATCGGAACTGTTCATGGCGGGGGCGACTGTCACGAAAACGCGGTATCAGGAATCAAAGAGCGTCGAAACGCATCGAAAAATCAATGGCCTTGACGTCCTTGGTCAAGGCACCGATGGAGATGCGGTCAACCCCGGTTTCTGCAAGGCCGCGCACGGTCTGAAAACTCACGCCGCCCGAGATTTCGAGGATGGCGCGACCGGCATTGAGGCGCACCGCTTCGCGCAGGGTCGGCAGGTCCATATTGTCCAGCAGGATCATGGTCGCACCGCAGCGGAGGGCTTCTTCGAGCTGCGGCAGGGTCTCCACCTCGATCTCCACAAACATGGCCTCGGGCGCGTCGGTCTGCACCTTCTGCAGAACGGCCGCCACCCCGCCTGCGGCGGCGATGTGGTTTTCCTTGATCAGGACCGCGTCGTACAGGCCGATGCGGTGATTCACCCCGCCGCCGGTCTTGACCGCGTACTTCTGCGCGAGGCGCAGCCCCGGCAGCGTCTTGCGCGTGTCGACAATGGCCGCGCGGGTGCCAGCGACCGCCTCGACGAATGCCCCTGTCTTGGTCGCCACGGCCGACAACAGTTGCAGGAAGTTCAGCGCCGTGCGCTCGGCGGTCAGCAGGGACTGGGCCCGGCCCTCGATCTCCAGCACCACCTGATCGGCACCGCAGCGCTGGCCCTCGGCCACGTGCCAGTGCAGGCGCGCCTGGGCATCGCAGGCCAGCACCGCCGCTTCCACCCAGGGGCCGCCGCAGATCACCGCCGGCTCGCGCGCCAGGATGCGGGCCCGCGCGGTCCGGCCGTTGTCCACCAGGGCAGCGGTCAGGTCACCGGTGCCGACATCTTCGGCCAGCGCGCGCGCCACATCGGCACGCGCCAGCGCGGCAAGGTCTTCGGCTGTGAAGTCAGACAAATGTTTCATGGGGGTCGAGCATACCGGGATCGAAATGACCAGATGGAATATAGTGCGCCCCACTGTGACCACCTCATGAGGAACAAACCATGAGCTCAACCAACACGAGCGGACCATCCGCCACGCCCTACGGCACGTTGCCGGCCGCTTCGCCTCTGCCGGCGCGCAAGCCGGTGAGCCTGCCGCGTCTGGCTGAAATGCGCGAACGCGGCGAGAAGATCACCATGCTCACCGCCTATGACGCCACATTTGCCGCCGTGGCCGATGCTGCCGGGGTGGAATGCATTCTGGTCGGCGACTCGCTGGGCATGGTCTGCCAGGGTCTGTCGAGCACCACCGGTGTCACGCTGGAGACCATGTGCTACCACACCGAAAGCGTGGTGCGGGGCCTGCGCCGGGTGCAGGGCACGGCCTGGGTGATCGGCGATCTGCCCTTTGGCAGTTACCACGAATCAAAAGAACAGGCCCTGCGCAGCGCAGCCGACCTGCTGCGCGCAGGCGCCCACATGGTCAAGCTCGAAGGCGGTGGCTGGACCGCCGAAACCGTGCGCTTCCTGGTCGAACGCGGCATTCCCGTGTGCGCCCACCTCGGTCTGACACCCCAAACTGTCCATGCCCTGGGTGGCTACCGGGTACAGGGGCGCGGTGACGCCGCTGCCCTGCAACTGCGCCGCCACGCGCTGGAGCTGCAGGACGCGGGCGCCGGCATGCTGGTGCTGGAAATGGTGCCGGCACTGCTCTCGGCGGAAATCACCACGGAACTGCAAACCTGCCACACCATCGGCATCGGCGCCGGCAAGGGAACCGCCGGCCAGGTGCTGGTCATGCACGACATGCTGGGCATCAATCTGGGCAAGAACCCCAAGTTTGTGCGCAACTTCATGGAAGGTCAGTCCAGCGTGCGAGACGCCATGGCGGCCTACGTGCGCGCCGTCAAGGACGGCAGCTTCCCCGACGACAGCCTGCACGCCTGGTAGACCCGTCCCCGCCAGAGGCCCGCCAGCCTCTGCCTGCTCATCGCTCCCTCATGAAAATCGTTCACACCATCGCCGACCTGCGCGCCGCGCTCGCGCCCTTTCAATCGCCGGCCCTCGTGCCCACCATGGGCAACCTGCACGAAGGCCACCTGCAACTGGTGCGTGCCGCCCGGCCGCTGGGCGACGTGACGGTGGCGTCCATTTTTGTCAACCGCCTGCAGTTTGCCCCGCACGAGGACTTCGACACCTACCCGCGCACCCTCGAAGCCGACTGCGCCAAGCTGGCCGCGCAGGGTTGTGATGTGGTGTTCGCTCCCTCGGAAAAAGAGCTCTACCCGGAACCCCAGGGCTTCAAGGTTCTGCCGCCCCCCGATCTGGCTGACATCCTGGAGGGCCACTTCCGGCCGGGCTTCTTCACCGGTGTGTGCACGGTGGTCATGAAGCTGTTTCAGTGCGTGTTCGCGACCGCCAGCCAGCCTGGCCATGCGATCTTTGGCAAGAAGGACTACCAGCAGCAGATGATCATCCGGCGCATGGTGCAACAGTTCAACCTGCCCGTGCACATCGTGGGCGTGGAAACCGAGCGGGCTGCCGATGGCCTCGCGCTGAGTTCGCGCAACGGCTACCTGAGTGACACCGAGCGTGCCGAAGCGGTGCAGCTCTCGCTCGCACTGCGCGCCTTGGCGCGCGATGCGCTGGCCGCCGGCCATGGATTGCCCGACCAGCTACCGGCACTGGAACAGCAAGCGCTCCAGGCCCTGGCCGGCCGGAACTGGAAACCCGACTACCTGACCGTGCGCCGGCGCACAGACCTGCAGCCGCCGACCGCCGCCGACGCAGCGGCACCGGCATCGCTGGTGGTGCTGGGCGCAGCCCGGCTGGGCCAGACCCGCCTGATCGACAACTTCGAAATCTGAGCCGGGCCCGGTGGGTGCCAGGGCGGCACTCGCCTTCAGAGCGCTTCGTCTTTCGGATCACGCCCCATAAGGGTTGCCACGGCTTCGGCGGGCTTGAGACGGCCTTCGAGCAAGGCCACCACGCCTTCGCTGATGGGCATCTCCACCCCGAGGGCACGGGCCCGCTGCACCACTGTGCGCGCGCTGTAAACCCCTTCGGCCACATGGCCCAAGGAGTCGACCGCCTGCCGCAAGCTCAACCCCTGGGCTAGCAGTTGGCCCACCTTGCGGTTGCGCGACAGATCTCCCGTGGCGGTGAGCACCAGATCGCCCAGGCCCGACAGCCCCATGAAGGTGTCGGCGCGCGCCCCCAGCGCCAACCCAAGCCGTGTCATTTCGGCCAGCCCGCGGGTGACCAGCGCGGCCCGCGCGTTGAGCCCCAGCGCCAGTCCGTCACAAAGGCCGGTGGCAATGGCCAGCACGTTCTTGACCGCACCGCCCACCTCGACGCCCACGATGTCTTCGTTGGCATAGACCCGCAGCGTGGGGCCATGGAATGCCGCGACCAGCGCCTCTCGAACACTGGCGTGTTCGCTGGCGGCAACCAGCGCTGTCGGCTGGCCCCGGGCCACTTCCTGGGCAAAACTCGGGCCGCTGAGCACGCCGGCCCGCAATTGCGGGGCCACGGCCGCCGCCACTTCATGCCCCATCAGACCCGCCACGCCCGGCTCTTGCGAAGACTCGAAACCTTTGCACAGCCACGCGACGGGCACGTGCAGCGTGCGCAAATAGGCCAACATGCCCCGCAGGGCGGCCATGGGCGAGCCGATGATGATCAGATCCGCCCGGGCCAGCAACCCGGCATCGGGCGACAGCGGCTCGTGGCTGACCTGCAGCACCGGCGGAAACGGATGCCCGGGCAGATAGCGCGTGTTTTCGCGCGCCGCCTGCATCTGGACCGCCTGGGCCGCATCGCGGGCCCAGAGCGTGACCTCATGGCAAGCGCCCGCATGCCCGGCGGCATTGACGGCCAGCGCCGTTCCCCAGGCACCTGCACCGAGGACGACGATCTTCATCCCCGGGTCCCGCTTATTGGGTGGCGCCGTTGGTCCCAGCCGCCTGTTGCTGCTCGTACATGGCCTGGAAGTTGATCTCGGCCAGGTGCACCGGCGGGAAGCCGCCGCGCTGGATCAGGTCGGCGACGTTGCCGCGCAGGTAGGGATAGACGATCTGCGGACAGGCAATGCCCATGATCGGCCCCATCTGTTCTTGCGGCAGGTTGCGGATCTCGAAAATGCCGGCTTGCTTGGCCTCGACCAGGAACACGGTCTTGTCCTTGATCTTGGTCTGCACCGTGGCGGTCACCGTGATCTCGTAGACGCCATCGGCCGCCGGGCTGGCTTCCACGCCCAGTTGGATATCGACCGACGGCTGTTCCTGCTCCAGCAGGATGGCGGGCGAATTGGGCTGCTCCAGAGAGGCTTCCTTCAGGTAGATGCGCTGGATCTGGAACACGGGATCTTGGTCGGCCATGATGTGCTTTCAAACGTCGGACAAAACAAAGCCCGCCGGGGAGGCGTCCCGCAGCGGGCACTGGGCGATTATCGCCTTTGCGCCAGAGGCCCCGGCAAGCGGGCCACCGGCTCAGCCCTGTTGCAACAGGGGAACCAGTCCGCCCTGGGCGTCCAGGGCGTGCAGGTCGTCACTGCCACCGACGTGGGTGGTTCCGATGAAGATCTGCGGCACGCTGGTGCGACCGGTGATGCGTGTCATCTCGGCACGCACATCCGGACGGCCGTCGACTACGATCTCTTCGTAATCGGTCACCCCCCGGCGCTGCAGCAGGGCCTTGGCACGGGCACAGTAGGGGCAGTAGTCGCTGGAATAGATGCGAACGTGCTGGGCCATGGCTCAGGCCTTCTCGACCGGTAGGCTCGCGCCGCGCCAGGCCGCCAGGCCGCCAGACAAGCTCTGCGCCTTCTCGTAGCCCAGCTTGCGTGCGACGGCCACCGCGCGCTTGGAACGCACGCCAGAGGCACAGACCAGAATCACGGGCAACGCCTTGTTCTTGACCACGGCAGGCAGGCGGCTTTCCAGGTCGGCCAGGGGCACGTTTTTGGCGCCAGCCACGTGGCCCGCCGCATATTCTTCGGGGCTGCAGACATCGACCACCACCGCTTTTTCACGGTTGATCAGTTGCACCGCGTCGGTCGGGTTGAGCGCACCGCTGCGCAGCACCGGCCACAACAACATGCCTCCGGAAACCACGGCCACGGCGATCAGGGTCCAGTTTTCGACAAAGAAACTCACAGGGTTCACCTTTCTGGGACAAGGCAGGGATTCTAAAATGTCTGGTTTACCAAGGCGCGGGCATGGCCGTTCTTTCTCTCCCCATGCTCTGACGACCCGCCCTCTCCGCCCAGAAACCGCTTCGCTCACTGCCGCACACCATGTACAAACTCGTCCTGATCCGCCACGGCGAATCCACCTGGAACCTCGAAAACCGTTTCACCGGCTGGACCGATGTCGATCTGACCCCCACAGGCGTGGCGCAGGCCCTGGAAGCCGGCCGGCTGCTCAAGGCAGAAGGCTGGGATTTCGACGTGGCCTACACCTCCGTGCTCAAGCGCGCCACCCACACCCTCTGGCATGTGCTGGATGCCATGGACCGCACCTGGCTGCCGGTGGTCAAGAGCTGGCGCCTCAACGAGCGCCACTACGGCGCGCTGCAGGGATTGAACAAAGCCGACATGGCCAAGCAATACGGTGAAGCGCAGGTGCTGGTCTGGCGCCGCAGCTACGACACCCCGCCGCCGGCGCTGGAACCGACCGATCCGCGTTGCGAACGCAGCGACCGCCGCTACGAAAAGCTCACGCCTTCCGACGTGCCCCTGACCGAATGCCTCAAGGACACCGTGGCCCGGGTCATCCCGTTCTGGAACGAGGCCCTGGCGCCGGCCATCAAGAGTGGCAAGCGCGTGGTCGTGGCCGCCCACGGCAATTCGATCCGCGCGCTGGTGAAATACCTGGACGGCATCTCCGACGCCGACATCGTCAGCCTGAACATCCCGAACGGCATTCCGCTCGTGTACGAGCTGGACGCCGAGCTCAAACCCATCCGCCACTACTACCTGGGCGATGCGGAAGCAGCAGCCAAGGCCGCCGCCGCCGTGGCGGCCCAGGGCCAGAAAGGCTGAGCCCGCGCGGCAAGGCGCTACAGCCTGCCGGGTTTTGGTGGAACCGCCAGGGCCTCGCAGCACTCCAAGGTGTATATTGATCCGGAATGGGCGCCTAAGCGCCCGGCCCGAGCTTGCGGGGAATGTTCATGGCGAAACAGATGAGTCCCAAACTCAAGATTGCCGGCTGGATTGCCGTCGGCGCAGTGGCAGGTGCCCTCACCACGGTGCAGTTGCAGGCGGTGGCGCGCAGCACCCTGGCGCCCCTGCCCCTGGAGGAATTGCAGCAATTGGCGGCCGTCTTCGGCATGGTCAAGACCGACTATGTGGAGCCGGTGGACGAAAAAAAGCTGATCTCCGACGCCATCGCCGGCATGGTGGCCAGCCTCGACCCCCACTCGCAGTATTTCGACAAGAAGTCGTTCAAGGAATTCCGCGAAGGCACTTCCGGGCGTTTCGTCGGCGTGGGCATCGAGATCACGATGGAAGACGGCCTGGTGAAGGTGGTGTCCCCCATCGAAGACTCCCCCGCTTTCCGCGCCGGCCTCAAGTCGGGTGACCTGATCACCAAGATCGACGACACCGCCGTCAAAGGCCTGACGATCAACGACGCGGTCAAGCTGATGCGCGGCGAGCCCCGCACCAAGGTGCTGCTGACCATCTTCCGCAAGGACGAGAACCGCAGCTTCCCGGTGACCATCGTGCGCGAGGAAATCAAGACCCAGAGCGTCAAGACGCGCGTGATCGAACCGGGCTACGCCTGGGTGCGCGTGTCCCAGTTCCAGGAGCGCACGGTCGACGACTTCGCGCGCAAGCTGGAAGACATCTACAAGGCCGACCCCCAACTCAAGGGCCTGGTGCTGGATCTGCGCAACGATCCGGGCGGCCTGCTCGACGCTGCCGTGGCCCTGTCGGCCGCGTTCCTGCCCGAAAACGTGACCGTCGTGTCCACCAACGGGCAACTGGAAGACAGCAAGTTCGTCTACAAGGCCGTGCCCCAGCACTACCTGCGCCGCGGCGGTACCGACCCGATCGCCCGCCTGACCCGCAACACCAACGGCGCGTTCAAGACCTTGCCGCTCGTGGTGCTGGTCAATGAGGGCTCGGCCTCGGCCAGCGAAATCGTGGCTGGCGCCCTGCAGGACCACAAGCGCGCCACCCTGCTGGGCAGCCAGACCTTCGGCAAGGGTTCGGTACAGACCGTGCGGCCGCTGGGGCCCGATACCGCCCTCAAGCTCACCACCGCGCGCTACTACACCCCCAACGGCACCTCGATCCAGGCCCGCGGCATCATTCCCGACCTGTTGGTCGACGAAACCGCCGAGGGCAATGTGTTCGCCGCCTTCCGCACCCGCGAAGCCGACCTGCAAAAGCACCTGATCGGCAAGGAAGAGGTCACCAACGGCCCCATGACGGATACCCAGCGCGCCGCCGAACAGCAACGCGAAGAAGCCCGCGAGCAGGCCCGCAAGCGCCTGGAGGAAGAAGCCAAGAAGAATCCGGGGCAGCGCCTGATCCCCGAGTTCGGCAGCGAGAAGGACTTCCAGCTCCAGCAGGCCCTGAATCGCCTCAAGGGGCAGCCGGTGGTGCTGAGCCAGTCACAGGCACCCCGGGAAGAAGAGAAGAAAGAAAACTGATCCCACAGCCCGCCTCCCCGGCGGGCTTTTCACTTTGGACGACCCACAACTCCTGCGCTATGCGCGCCACCTGTTGCTCGACGAGATCGGCGTCGAAGGGCAGGAGCGCCTGCTGGCTTCACACGCGCTGATCATCGGCGCTGGCGGCCTGGGATCGCCCGTTGCGCTCTATCTGGGCAGCGCGGGTGTGGGACGTCTCTCGGTGGTGGATGCCGACACCGTCGATGCCACCAACCTGCAGCGTCAGATCGCGCACACCCTGGCCCGCATCGGCCATGCCAAGGTCGACTCCGTGCGCGAAGCCGTGGCCGCCATCAACCCCGACCCGGTGGTCACGGCACACGCCGCACACGCCGACGACGCCCTGCTCGCGCGACTGGTACCCACTGCGGACGTGGTGATCGACTGCACCGACAACTTTGCCACCCGCCAGGCCATCAACCGCGCCTGTGTCGAACATGGCAAACCGCTGGTCTCGGGAGCAGCCCTTCGCCTGGACGGCCAACTGAGCGTTTTCGACCCGCGCGATGCGGCGTCGCCCTGTTATGCCTGCGTGTTTCCACCCGACGCCGCGGTTGAGGAAACCCGCTGCGCCACGATGGGGGTGCTGGCGCCGCTGGTGGGGATCGTGGGCACACTGCAAGCCACCGAGGCGCTCAAACTGCTGGCGGGGCTGGGTTCGCGCATGACGGGGCGGCTGCTGATGGTGGATGCCCGCGACCTGCGCTTCGACGACGTGCGCCTGCAGCGCGACCCCGCCTGCCCGGTCTGCGGCACCCGCTCAGCGGTTTGAAGCGCCCGCGCGTGGTGCTTTCGGCGCAGACGGCGGGCACGGACCGTACCGGCGCCGGAAGTCACCCGGCCACTCCGGCGACGCCTCGGCAAACACCCCACGCCGGGCCGCCCGGGCCCGCGCTTCTTCCGCCGCATACGGGCCCGGGTTGAAGCGCCAGCGGTACGACCAGGCATGCCCCTGCGCGACCAGCCAGGCGGCGACATCCGTTTGCCGCTGGGACAGCCTTACCAGCGGCCGGCCGTAGTGGTCGCGTCGGCGCTCGCGCACCTGAACCACCCGCCGCTCTATCCGTTCCGCCAGGGCGTCACGCGCGGCCAACCCGCCCGACTGGCAGATTTCGGGCGCGTCGATGCCGTCCAGCCGCAGTTTGCGGGGCCGGCCATCGGGCAAGGGTCGCACCCACAAGGTGTCGCCGTCGAACACGCGCTCGACGCGGGCCTCGTACACCCGCTCGCGCGATGCATCGGCCGCCCGCGCAGGAAGGCCGGCCACCAGGCACGCCAGGGCGAGCCACGCGATCTCACCCTTCATACGGCCATGTAGCGGCCAGGCCTGTGGTTGATGGCCAGGGTCATGTTGAGCACCACCGCCCCCACCACCGACCAGGCAATGTGCGTCCAGTCGGTCACGGCGAAAGCCGCCACCACGATCGCACAGTCCAGCGCCATCTGCACATGCCCGGCGCGCCACCCCCAGTGCTCCTGCAACCAGAGCACCAGCACGTTGAATCCGCCCAGGCTGGCCCGGTGCCGAAACAGCATGAGCATGCCGGTACCCGTCAGCAAGCCACCGGCCACAGCGGCAAATGGCGTCACCAAAGCGCCAATTTCCAGCCAGCGCGGCACCGCCTCGGCGAACACGGCCAGCAGGCCGACCGCCGCGAAGGTCTTGGCCGTGAACAGCGGCCCCATGCGCCGCCAGGCCAGCACGTAAAAAGGCAGGTTGATCACGAAGAACACGAGGCTGAAATTCCAGCCCATGGCGTAGTGCAGCAGAAAGGCCAGACCAGCGGTCCCGCCGGTGAGCAAGCCTTCATGGCGGAACAGCACCACGCCCATGGCGACAAAAAGCGTCCCGATCAGCAGGGCCTGCAGGTCTTCGTGGGGTGCATGGCGGGTCTTGGCAGCGGGCACCAGCGGCGGTGCGGCATCGGGCGCCGAGGCTTCATCTGGCGGGGTGGCGGGAGAGGTCATGGCTCGCTTCGGGGATTCACAGGCAAACGCGCGAGTGTGCCTCAGTGGTCACGCCAACCGGTTTGACGCGGGTCAGGAAGCGGCTCGGCGCTCACGATCCAACCCTCCAGCGGATCGAAGTCGGGCAGGCCGTAGCGGACATCGCCTTGCGCGTGGCGGTGAGCCGCCCAGGCCGCCTGCAGCAGGCACAGCACGGCGTCCAGGCAGTCGCCGGTGGCATCGTCCGCCAAGGCGTCGCGCTGGGCGTGGGAGAGTTTGAGCCGGATGCCCGCTGCCTGCAGCAGAGGTGCCTGGCCCGTCTCGAGCGCGTCGATCAGGCTGCGCCGCGCGATCAGGCGCTCGGAGGTCTGGCGCTGCCGGTCATCGCTCTTGTAGGGTTGCCGCCCCAGCACGCTGCGCGCCAGCAGTCCCGGATACGCCTCCAGCGCCACACGCTGCGTGTCCCCCGGGAGCAGGCCCGGCAGATGCACCCCGGCATCGATCAGGCGCGGCATGCCGGCCTGCAGCATGAAGGCGACCGGCGGGTTGACCCACTTCATGCTCGGGCTGGCTCCTGCCGGCCCGTCGGTCGCCCGATGCGCGAATTTCCCCCCCACAGGGCGCGCGTCGCAAAAGGCCGCAAACAGCTCGCGAAGCTGCGCGCGCTCCAGCGCCGCGCTGTGGCGTATGCAGGCCAGCCAGTCGGTGGGCCAGCCCAGCGCGGCCACCAGCTCGCGCGGCCAACCAAAAGGCAAATCGAAACCACCGATCCAGCCTGCCTCATCGGCTGGTCGGGCGATCCAGGCCTGCCAGGCGTCCAGCGACTCGAAGGTATCCAGCCGGTCCAGGCGCACACGCGGGCCTTCGCGCCAGCCCACGGCCAAGGTGATGGGTTTGCGGCGAGACGGCGCACTGCTGAAGTCGCAGCCCAGCAATTGCACAGGCGGGGTGGTCATGACCGCGGTTTCCGGGGCCGGGCACACCGGCCCGGCTCATCAGGGCGAATTCAGGCGCGCCCGATGATGCTGGCGGTGGCCATCAGCTCTTCCAGCAAGGCCAGCGAGACCTTGCCCGAGACGCTGTAGGGATCGAATTCCGGGCGCTCGGAGTACTTGAGCACGATGGAGGTGTTGAGCTTGGACAGGTTGACCTGGCCCATCGTCCAGCCGCCAAAGCGGCGCTCGCTGATTTCTTCGTAGTGCAGCAGCACCACGTCGGTGTGGCGCCCGTCGGCCACGATGTGGTTGTACAGATTGTTGACCGCGTGCCGGCCGCCTTCGATCGCCTGCAGGAAGATGCCGCCGCCGTAACAGAGCACGCCCGTGATGCCTTTGTGCAGGTTGTGGGCGCGGGAAACTTCGAGGATCGACTCGATCGCGGACTTGGAACACTCCTTGTCCACGGAGCGGCTGACGTAGAGCAGGCGAACCAGCATGGCGACGGATCAGACAGATTGGCGGGGAATCAGGGACAGGAACTCGCGGCGCAGGGTGGCGTCCTTGAGGAAAACGCCCCGCATCACCGAGTTGATCATTTTGCTGTCCATGTCTTTCACGCCGCGCCACGACATGCAGTAGTGGCTGGCTTCCATGACGATGGCCAGGCCATCGGGCTGGGTCTTTTCCTGGATCAGGTCGGCCAGTTGCACCACCGCCTCTTCCTGGATCTGCGGACGGCCCATGACCCATTCGGCCAGGCGCGCGTACTTGGACAGGCCGATCACGTTGGTGTGCTCGTTGGGCATGACGCCGATCCAGATCTTGCCGATCACCGGGCAGAAATGGTGGCTGCAGGCACTGCGCACGGTGATGGGCCCGACGATCATCAGCTCGTTGAGATGCTCGGCGTTGGGGAATTCGGTGATGGCCGGCCCCTTCACGTAGCGGCCGGCGAAGACCTCCTTGAGGTACATCTTGGCCACGCGGCGCGCCGTGTCACCCGTGTTGTGGTCACTCTCGGTGTCGATCACCATGCTGTCCAGCACGCCCTGCATCTTGTCCGTCACTTCTTCGAGCAGCTTGTCCAGCTCACCCGGTTCGATGAACGCGGCGATGTTGTCGTTGGAGTGAAAGCGCTGGCGAGCCTCGCGCAGACGCTCGCGGATTTTCACGGAAACGGGCACGCCCTCTTCCTGCGCGGCGGCATTGTCAGGAGTCATGTCGGCATCGGATTTCATGAGCATCCGGGCATGCTAACACCGCCGCTTCCCGCCCCCAAGCCCGGGAAACAATGGCCTTGAACCGGTTGCGCCTTCAGTAGCGGTGCCCGGTCACGAACAGGCTGGCGCGCATGATGCCGAACGCCATGCGGTCCAACACCCGCTGCCGCCAGGGCCGGTGCGCCAGGGTCTGCAGGTCCAGGCGCTGGCCGCTGCGGGCCATGATGGTGTCCAGGCAGTCGTGCAACAGGCTGCCGAAGCGCCGGTCCGTTGTGAGCACATTGGCCTCGCGGGCCAGCAGCAGCGAGAGCGGATCGAGATTGGTCGACCCCACGGTGGCCCAGCGACGGTCCACCACGGCCACCTTCGCGTGCAACGCGCTCGGCGCGTACTCATGGATTTCGATTCCGGCCTGCAGCAACTGGTGGTACACCGGGCGTGCGGCGTGGTACTGCAGGAAATGTTCGTACTTGCCCTGCAACAGCAGCCGCACCCGCACACCGCGCCGCGCCGCGAGCAACAGCGCCTTGCGCAGGCGCCGCCCCGGGATGAAATAGGCGTTGGCAATCACCACGTCGTGCCGCGCGCGGCCGATCGCCTTGAGGTAGGCCCGCTCAATGTCGCTTCGGTGTGTCACGTTGTCCCGCAGCAGCAACACCGCCGACGCGTCGTTGACCCCCCTCGGCGGCAGCGAGTCGTCGTCCGCGTCGGGCGATTCGGCCGCACCGTCCCAGCGCGCCCCACCCAGGCCGGAGCGCACATCGATGGCCGCCAGCAGACGCGAGAAATCTCCCACCGGACTCAAGGCCCGCAAGGCTTCCCAGGCAGCCTTGAACTCGCGCTGGCGGGCCTTGCGCACCGCCTGCAGGCGCCACCACAGCTGCTCCATGGTGTCCACCATGTCGTCCACCAGCGGGCCCGCCACCCGCAAGGAAAAATCCAGCCGCGGCACCTGTAGGTGGCCCAGCGCGACGTCCTCATGGTCATCAATGATGTTGATGCCGCCACAGAAACCCAGGGTGCCGTCCACCACGCAAAGCTTGCGGTGCAGTCGCCGCCAACTGCTGGGAATGAGCAGGCCAAAGCGCCCCAGCGGCGCGTAGGTCACCCAGCGCACACCGGCCTGCGCAAAACGCTGCCGCCATTCGGTTGGCATGCTGGGCGTGCCCACACCGTCGATGACGAGACGCACGGTCACCCCACGCCGGGCAGCGCGCTCCATCGCTTCGGCCACGGTCAGCGCCGCCCCGGCGAACTCGAAGATGTAGGTTTCGAGGTGGATCACCGTGCGCGCCGCGTCCATGGCTTCGACCAGGGCCGGGAAGAACGCCTGCCCCCCCTGCAGCAACAGCAACTGGTGCCCGCGCCGCAGCCAGCGGGGACCTGACGCGGCCGCCGGGTCCGGCGCAGGCGGCGTGTTCACAGCAGACCCAACTCCGCGATCAGGGGCAGGTGATCCGACATGCGCGACCAGGCGCGGCCGTGCGGCACGTGCGCGGACAACGGTTTCAGCCCACGCATATAGATACGGTCGAGGTGCAGCAGCGGCAAGCGCGAGGGATAGGTGGGCAGCCGGATGCCATCGAACGTTCGCAGGCCCAGATCGGCCATGGGTCGCAGCAACTGCGCACCCCAGTCGTTGAAGTCGCCAGCCACGATCAGCGGGTCGTTCTCGGGCACCTCGCGCACCAGAAACTGCCCCAGCCGCTGCACCTGGCGTTCCCGGCTGGCGTGGATCAGGCCCAGATGCACCACCACCACGTGCACCAGGCGGCCGTCAACGAGCACCTGCACATGCAGCAGGCCACGCTGTTCAAAGCGGTGATCCGACACGTCGGTGTGCCCGGTTCCCAGCACCGGCCAGCGCGACAGCAGGGCGTTGCCGTGCTCGCCGTGGCGGGTGTAGGCATTGGTCATGTAGACCGACTCATACCCTTCCGGGGAGAGGTAGCCTGCCTGATCCAGATCCGGCCAGCGGGTGAAATAGCGCTCCAGCTTGCGGTGATGACGCCGCACTTCCTGCAGGCAGACGATGTCCGCATCAAACTGCTCGACGGCATGCGCCAGATTGTGGATTTCCAGCCGGCGCACCGGCCCCAGACCTTGCACGCCCTTGTGAATGTTGTAGGTGGCAACCCGCAAGGAACTCATGCTCGAATCATCGCACGGCGGCCCCTTCCCGGGAACGCCGCTGCGGATTCAGAACCCGCTTTCGCGCACCAGCACCGATGCCACCCGCCGGATGCCGCCAGCCAGCAGCGACTCGGGTTTGCCCTCGATACGCACGCGCACGGTCGCCATCTGCTGCGTGGGCAAGGGTTCGTCAAGCACAACGCGCACGCGGAACAGCGCATCGCGCAGCACCCGGCCGCCCTGGGCCTGGCGCGAAGGGTCCGGCAGCGTGGCGAGCGGCCCCCCGTGGTTGGCATCGAGCATGGGCGTCGGCAGGTACTGGGTGCGGGACACGTCGATCGCGTCCACACGCCCGGTCGCCCAGGCCATGGCGCTTGACAGCAGCCGCACGCGCACGGCATCTCCGGTGCGCAGACGGCCGAGATCGGCCTCCGGCACGTAGGCGTCGACCACCCACCGACTGGGGTCCATCAGCACCGCCAGCGGTTCGCGCGATTTGACCCAGACCCCAGGCGCCAGGCCGGGGTCGATGTCCTGCAACTCACCGTCGAAAGGGGCGCGCAGCGTCAGACGTTCGCGCTCGTCCTGGTTGAGTTTCTGCTCGGCCTCGAAATACGCCTTCTGCGATTGCAGGGTCTGGCGCTGGGCCTCACCATCCTCCAGACCGAGCAAGCCGGCGATCTGCCGCTCGCGGGCCAAGGCGAGCTGGCGCGACTTGTCCTGCGCGATGCTCAGCACCTCGGAGTCCAGCACGAACAGCACGTCACCGGTCTTGAAGGAGCGCTGCGCCGGCATGTTCACAATCTGGGCCGCAAAGGGCGCATGGATCTGCTGCTGCTCCTGCGCATGCAGCCAGCCATAGCCCATCACCCGGCTGCTGAACGGAAACAACAGTACGGCCAGCACCACGGCCAACCCGATCCAGAACCCGCGGCGCCGGTTGGGCAGGATTTCAGCGCGGCGCTCTTTCCACACGGCCAATTCTTTCATCACGGGTTTGCCAATGAACCAGGTCAGTTCCACCGCCATCAGGATCAGCCCGAGCACCTTGAAAAAGAACAGGTACACCAGCAGCGCGATGCCCAGAAACACCGTGAAGCGGTAGATCCAGGTGATCAGGGCAAAAGTGATCAGCGCACGGCGCTTGGGCGCGGCGAAATGTTCGGGCCAGGCGTCCCGGAAACCCAGCAGGGTGCGGCGCAGCCACACCCGCGCCTGCCCACCCGCGCGTTCGTGCAGATTGGGCATGTCGACCAGATCGCTGGCGATGAAGTAGCCATCGAAGCGCATGAACGGACTGGCATTGATTGCCAGCGTCAGCACCCAACTGGTGGTCGCCAGGAAAAACAGGCCGTTGCGCACAGAGCCTTCAGGGGCCAGCGTCCAGAGCAGCGTGGCGATCCCCGCGAGGGCCATTTCCACCGCAATGCCGGCACTGGCGATGGCCAGACGCTGGCGGGCGCTCTGCAGACGCCAGCTCTCGCTCGTGTCCGTGTAGAGCATGGGCAGCATCACCAGAAAGGCCACCCCCATGTGCGCCACCCGCACGCCATACCGTGTGGCGGCCAGCGCGTGCCCGATTTCGTGCAAGGTCTTGGCGAGCGCCAACGCCACGCCGTAGCCGATCACCCCGGTCAGGGTGAGGTTGTCGACAAAGGTGTGGGTAAAGACATCCCACTGGCGGGACACCAGATACACGCCGGTCAAGGTGATCAGGCCGATGACCAGCGCCACGAACGACATGTTCACCCGCTCCAGCGTGGGTCGCAGGGCGGCCAGCCAGCGCTGTGGCCGCACCAGCGGCACCCGAACGAACAGGTAGTTGTGCAGCAGCCATTCGAAAAAAGTGCGCTGCATGCGCTGGTGCAAGCCCTGCACCCGCTCCACGTCGGCCTTGGAAATTACCCGCAGCAGTTGGTTGTCGGCAAGGAATTTTCCCAGGCGCTGCACGTCTTCGGGCACCACATTGAGGGGCGTCTCGCGGTTGACCTGCGCCACCAGCGAAGCCACATCGTTGTCGGCCCAGTGCACGAGCAACTCGAAGTCGAGCCAGCCGATCCGGAAAAACCGGTTGGTCACCGGGTCCTGGATCATCCAGGCTGGCGAGCCGTCTTCGTTGGGCGCCGCGGGAAACAGGATCAACTCGTCCCGGATGGCGGGCAGGGGCACTTTGCGCGGCCGAGCCTTCACCTGGCGCGGCAAGGACATCGCCACCCCGGATTTCGGGGCTTGTGCGCCAGCGCTCACAGCCCGGTCCATTCCCGAAGCTGGGCCAGGGGACGGCGGAACAGGTAGTAGCCCAGCAGCACCCAGTCACCGGAAATGCGGGCCGTGCCGCGCAGACCGATGCGCGGAATCTCGGTGCCTTCGGCAAAGCGCGCCCGCAACCGGTAGGAAGCCACGCCGTCCGGGCTTTCGGACGCCTGATAGCTGGTTTCGATCAGCGCGGCCGGACGCGGGCTCAGCGGTTCGGTGTGCAGGAACAGGCGCACGGGTGCGCCGGTATCGAGGTTGATCGCGTCGGACACGCCGAGCCAGACCAGTACGCCACCATCTTCGGGCTGGGCCAGTTGCATGACCCGCTCGCCAGTGACCACCGGCCGGCCGATCCAGTCATTCGGGTCGGTGTAAATGGCGATGCCGTCGCGGTCCGCGCGCACTTCCACCCGCTGGGCCTGGGTGTCGATGGCGGCCAGCTCGGCCTCCTTCTCGCGCACACGACCGAGCGCCACCGCGACTTCGGCTTTGCTCTTGGTGTCGTCGAAGGCGCGCTGCTGGGCCACATGGGCGTCGGCCTGCGCCACTTCCAGCGACTTGCGCGCCACCTGCAACCGGTTGGCCAACGCCGAGTCGTCGAGCGAGAACAGCAGGTCGCCAGCCTTGACCCGGGTATTGGGCGAGACCGCAAACGAACCGATGACCCCGTCCTGCGGCGCAGCCACGGCCAGTGCATTGAGCGCCACCACCTCGGCGGGTGCCAGCACCGACAGGCGCACCGGGATGAACAGCAGCGCCACCACGGCCGCGACCAGCTTCCAGCGATGGCGCTTGCCGAACAGGCGCCGCACCCGTGCCCAACGCGACTGCCCGGAACCACCGAGTGCTTGCTGGCAGTAGCCATAGGTAGCGTGCAGGCGCGACAGCAGCACCAGCTCGCGCTCGGTCCATGGTTCTTCGCGTGCGTACAGGACGAAGCCCAGAAAGTCCCCGCGAGACCGGCGCAGCGGCACCAGCAGCAGGTGCTCGGGCAACCATTCGCTCCAGCCTTGGACATCGTCGGGCGCCGCGTCGGCCAGGTCCAGGCGGTGGATTTCGCCATCGCGGGGCAACCGCTGCGCGAACCGGCTGAGCCAGATCGCGAACGGGGAGTCGTTGGCGACACTGACCAGTCCCGACGCCGACACCAGCTTGGGGGCCCCCATCTGCATGTCGAACAGCGCTGCCTGCCGATACGGCACCAGCGCATGGGTCTCGTTGACGATGGTGAAGCGCAGCGCGGCCAGCGTCTGCGCTTCCTGCGCCCGGGCTTCGATCTGCAGCAGCAAGCCCAGATCTGCGGCGTCCGTCATGTCTCAGCGCATGCCGGCAAAACTCGCCACGCCACTCATCCCGGGACGCAGCTCGGCATGCGACTTCAACAGCGTGCCTTCCAGCTCGATCGTCTGGCTCACCGGATCGATGCGGCTGTTGATGCGGCGCACCTTCGCCGGGTAGGTCTGCCCCGTTTCGTCGATGGTGACCTCGAAATCGTGGTCCATCTTGATGCTCGACACCCAGCGAGAGGGCACGTTGAGCTTGAGCAGCAGCAAGCCGCTGCGCACCAGATCCAGCAGAGGCTGGCCCGCAGCCACCGTCATGTGGCTGCGCACATGCAGTTTGGCCGTCTGGCCATTCCAGGGCGCCCGGATCGAGCACTGCGACACCTGGAACTGGTACAGATCAATCTGGGCCTTGGTCTTGGCGACGGCACTGGCGGCCAGCGCCACTTCCACGTCGCTGGCCTGCTCCAGGCCCTGCATGCGCAGCTTGGCTTCGTACTGGTCGGTGGCTGCCGCCTGTTCGGCCTTGGCCATCGCCAGGCGCGCCTGGGGCTCTTCGCAGTCCAGCGACACCAGCACCTGGCCCTGACGGAAAGGCAGGCCCAGCCCGACGTGCAGGGTATTGATCTTGCCCGGCACCGGACTGGCCAGCGTGGTTTCCCCCGCCGGCAGTACCAGCACACGGATCGCCTCGCCCGCCGCGGGCGCCGTCCGCGTCGCGGATTGGGCATGAGAGAAGAAGGTGGCCCCGGCCAGGCACAAACCCAGCACGGCACCCGCAGTTGCTCGTAGACGCATGTCAGTCAATGCTCAGCCAGTTCTTGAGGTCACCCATGTTCGCATTGAGCGCCGCCGTCAGGCTGGCTTCATAGATCGAGGCACGGGCATTGGCCGGTATTGTCGTGGCAAAACGCGCCTGCTGCTGCTGGCCCGCCTCGTCGGTCATGTTCAGCACCCAGGCGGCCTTTTCCAGGCCCGCTCGGTCGGTCGACTCGAAAGCCAGTTGCAGCGGACGGCCATTCTGGGCATCGGTCTCGATCTGGTGGCGGCTCAGGAACTCGGTCACCAGCGCCTTCATGCGCACCTGCTGCACCGGATCGGTGATGCCGGCGAGCTGGACGTTGACCGACGGCGCGCGGCCGAACAGGTTGGAGGACAAGGCAAAGGCGTCCTTCTCCGTGGCCTGCAGGTGGCCCTTGACGCGCTGGGTCAGCGCCGGCAGATCGTTGGCCTCGAAGTCGTCGGCAATCGGATCGAAACCGATGGTGTTGTACAGACGACCGAAGGCGATGTGGGCGTTGGCGTAGGCGTTGGCACGCTGGTAGGCCCCCAGCACGGCGCGGGCCTGGGTGCGGATGGCTTCCAGTTCGCTGTCCAGCTTGGCGGTGACCGAAGCCTTGGTGTAGGCGGCCAGGCGAGCATCCACCTGAGCGGCCTGATCGGCCAGTTTGAAGTCTTCCAGGGCCATGCGGTAACGCTCGGCACTCACGCGGGTCTGCGTGAGGATGGCCATCGACAGCGCCATGCGGCGGGCTTGGTCGGTAGCTTCCTGGTACTTCTGGGCATCCTTGAGCGAAGGCAGCGCCACCAGACGCATCAGGTTCCAGGCAATGTTGGCACTGCCTTCGGTCCAGCTGTTGTTGAGCAGGAAGACGTTGGAGTCGTGCTTGCGGCCATAGCTCAGCGAGATGCCGGGCAGCATGGCCAGGATCTGCTTGCGGGCTTCGTCCGCGGTGATGCGCTTGCGGAAGTCTTCTTCACGCAGTTCGGGACGCTGCAGCAGCGCCGCCTCTTCCAGCTTGACCAGATCGCGCGGAGCGGCCGGCAGGGCGGTCTCGGTGGCTTCGGCCACGCGGAAGTCGACACCCGGAGGCACGTTCATCAGGGCGGCAAGTTCGCGCTTGGCGAAATCCAGGTCTTGACGGCGCTGGTTCAACAGCGTGGTCGCGTCCAGCAGGGCACGCTGGTAGGCCAGGGCCAGGTTCGGCGGAATCACCTTCTGGGTTTCGGCTTCGCGGGACCGGTTGAGGGCCAGCGAGGCACGCTGCACCACCTCGTCGGCCTGGGCGTTCAGGCGCTGTGCGCCCAGCGCGCGCCAGTAGGCCGCACGCACGTCCTGCAGCAGGTTCTGCACCACCTTGCGGCGACGTTCTTCCGCGATCAGGAACTGGTCACCCTGCTGGCGGGCACGGTAGTAGGAAACACCGAAATCCAGCACGTTCCAGGAAAACTCGATGCCGCGCAGGGAGCGGTTGCGCTCGTCCGAAGAAGTGGGACGGTCGGACACCTCGCCGTCGAGGATGCCGATGCTGGTGCCGCCCGAATAGTTGTTGCGGCTGCTGTAACCGGCCGAAGCCACGACCTGCGGCAGCATGTCGTAGCTGGCGTAGTCGGTCAGGCCCATGGCCAGTGCCGACTCCATCTTCTTCAGCCGGTAGTCCAGGTTGTACTTCATGGCCCGGGCAACGGCCTCTTCCAGCGACACCGGTGCACTGATGGGTGCCTGGTTTTCGTACATGCGGGCGGTATCTTCTTTCACCCGGTCCCGCACTTCGTCGGCCGTGAGGGCGCGAGGTGTCACGGAGCAACCGGCCACCACAGCCGTCACCGCCAGTGCAACCAGGGTCCGCACGATGGCGGTGGAGGAGTTCTTGTCGTTCATCTTCATGTCCTTGTCAGAAATCGGATTCAGCTGATAACGGTGGTACGGGTGATCGGGCGAGCGCCAAGGCTTCGGTCCTTGGCCAGCCTTTCCAGTTGGCCCTTCAGGCCAACAGCGGCCCGAGGCTTGACCACATCCTTGGCAGGGGCCTCGGCAGCGCGGTCATCGGTCGGTGCGGCAGCACGGGCCTCGCCCTTCTCGGGCGCCTGTGCCTTGGTCGCCGGCTTGGGGGCTTCGGCCTCAGGAGCCGGCTTCTCAGCGGCTTCCTGCGGCTTGGGCGCGCCCAGGGCGAACGGATCGATCAAGGTATCGAAGCCCGGCGTGGCGGAGTTGTAGCCGTCGATCGCCGCAGAACGAAGTTGGGACTCCAGTTGCGAAGAACGGACCGCGTGCTGCACGAACAGGTTCGGCGCCATGGCCACCGGCTGGTAGCGCACCGCATGCTGGACATGCAGTGCCGGGCGGAAATCGGCCACCTCGCCAAATGCACGCTCGCGAATCAGGGTCACGCCGGCATCGCGGTCGCTGCTCTCGAACAGCAGGCTGTCCGGCACCTGGGCCAGCGCCTCGCCCCAGAGCGGCGCTGCGAGCTGCAGGCCGCCCAGCGGCGATGCATACAGGCTGCGCTCGGCGTTGGCGTCTCCCACGGCATAGAGCACGTGCAACTGGTTGCTGGTCCCTGGTGGCAGGGTGGGCACCGTCGGCGCAGGCGACACCGGATCGCGTTCCCAGCCCGGCTGGGTTGGCGATTCGGGGGCAGGCGCTGGAACCGGTGCCGGTGCCGGTGCCGGGGCGGGAGCCGGCGGCGGGCTTGGCTGGGGCGCCGGAGCCGGTGCCGGAGGCTTGGCTGGCACATCGGTCAGCGTCAGCGTGGCGGTGGCCGTCGCACCATCCGGGTCGGAGATGGTGTAGGTGGCCACGGGCACGGGACCCGCGTAGCCATCGACCGGATCGAAGGTGTAGCTGCCATCCGGGTTGATCACCAGGGTGCCCACGCCCACGATCGTCGCGGTCGTTCCCGCCGGGAAAGTCTCGGCCTCACCGTCGCCATCGGTATCGATGCTGAACTCGGTTACCGTCAGCGGATCCCCATCGACATCCGAGTCGTTGGTGAGCACGTTGCCCGAAACCGGGGCATCGGGGACCGTGGTCCGCACATCGTCCACTGCCACCGGGGGATCGTTGACCGGCCGGATGATGATGTGGATCACCGCATTCGAGGTTTCCCCATCCGGGTCACTCACGGTGTAGCCCACTGGAATCGGCGTGAGGCTGTTGAAGTTCTCCTCTGGCGTGAAGGTCAGGCTGCCATCCGGATTCATCGTGATCACACCGATGGGCGTGGTGCCGTCGGCCGGATCAAAGATGGTGACCGGTGTGGACGGATCGATGGGCTGGCCATTGATTTCCTTGATGGTCAGCGGATCGCCCTCGGGGTCGAGATCGTTGGTCCGCGGATCAAAGGACACCGGCTGGTCTTCTTGACCGGTCACATGATCGTCGTACGCAGCCGGTGGGTCGTTGGAGGCATCCACCACCAGGATCAGGGTCCCCGTATCGGTCGCGCCATCCGGGTCGCTAACGGTGTAGGTGACAGGCGGAACCGGGCCTTCGAAACCATCCTCAGGCTCAAAGGTGTAACTGCCATCCTCACCGATCTCCAGCGTCCCCACGTTGGGGATCACGATGGGTGTACCGGGCAGGTAGGTCTCTGGCGTGCCATCGCCATCGGTATCCACTTCGATACCCACCACCGTCAGCGGATCACCGTCCGGATCGCTGTCGTTGTCCAGCACGTTGCCTGTGGCCGTTTCGTTCGGCGGGATCACCTGGCGATCGTTTTCTGCGACCGGGGCATCGTTGAGCCCATTGACCGTGATGGTCAGCGTGGTCGTCGCCGTCAGGCCTGCCGCATCCTTGACCGTGTAGGTGAACACGTCGTCCCGCGACTCGCCAGCCGCCAGCGCCTGCGCCGCTGCATTGGGCACGTAGGTGTAGCTGCCATCGGGGCGCAGCGTTAGGGTGCCCCAGCTGCCCGCGACCGCCGCGTTCACGTTGGCGGCGCTGCCGTTGACGGCAGAAACCGACAGGCTGTCGCCATTCGGGTCGATGTCTGCACCAGGGCCATGGATCACACCCTGCGCGGCGTCCACCACCAGCGGAGTGTCTTCGTCCGTGACATTGGTGTCCGGCAGGGCCTCGGGAGGCAGATTGGGTTCACCCACGTTCACCGTCACCGTGGCCGTGGAAGGTTCACCACTCGGGTCCGTGACCGTGTATTCGAACGTCACCGGACCGCTGGTCCCGGGTTCGGGAACAAACGTGACCGTGCCATCCGGATTGAGCGTCACCGTGCCCACCGGATCCCCCGAGACCGGGTCGTTGATGATCACGGGCGTACCGGGCGTCACCGGCGTACCGTCGATTTCCCGCACGGTCAAGGGATCGCCGTCCGGGTCGTTGTCGTTGCCCACCACATCGATCGTGACGGGCTCATCCGGGCCCGTCGTCACGGTGTCGTCGTTCGCCACCGGTGGATCGTTGACCGGCGTCACCGTGACCTTGACCGGCGCCGTCAGCTCCTTGCCCGACTGGTCCTGCACCGTGTAGGTGAAGTCCACGTTGCCGTTGAAGTTCTCGGCTGGCGTGAAGACCAGGGTGTCGTCCGTCGGATCGTCGGGTGTTCCCCCGTTGTCCAGCGACACGGTGCCCACGGGCAAGCCCGTGGTGCTGTCCACGATTTCCACCGGCGAGCCCACCACGATCGGCTGGCCATTCACTTCCTTGATCGTCAGCGGCCCTTCACTGCCCGGATCGTCGTTACCAAGCACATCGATGGTCACGGGCGTGTCTTCCGGCGTGGTGGCCGAATCGCCCACCACCGACGGAGTCTCGGTGCCCTTTTCCACCGTGATGGTCAGGGTCGCCTCGTCCGCACCGCCATCGTTGTCGCTGATCGCGTACGTCACCGTAGGCACGTTGCCCGAGAAACCTTCCACCGGCGTGAAGGTGTAGCTGCCATTGGCCCGGATCACCAGTTCGCCAACGCCAGCGATGACCGCAGTCTCTCCGGCGGCAAAGCTCTCCGGAGTGCCGTCATCGTCGGTATCCACTGTGAAGCCCGTGAGCGTCAGTGGATCGCCATCCGGGTCGCTGTCCCGGCCCGCGCCCGTGTTGTCTGTCAGCACATTGCCGCTGATCGGCACGTTTTCCACCGTCGTGCGGACATCGTCCGTGGCCACCGGCGGCGGGTTCACCGGCTCGACCGTGATCGTGCCTTCGAACGTACCACCCTGGCCGTCGCTCACCGTCACCGGGATCACGATCGGGCCGTTGTTGTCCACCGGCGGTGTCACCGTCAGCACGCCCGTGCTCGGGTCGTACT